>JAHFUA010000146.1 GCA_023265315.1 Acidobacteriota bacterium
ACGGTCAGTCGTTTGGGGGATGAGGTAGCATCGTGATCCTGCGCGAGGGCCATTCCATCAGCATGACCGAACCTCAACCAAACTTGCACGTGGTGGCAGCGGCGCGGCCGGCTGCCGAGTCGGCCTGGGGCCCGTTGCGCGAACCGCTCTTCCGCACGTTGTGGGGCGCCTCCGTCGTCTCCTATGTCGGCACCTGGATGCAGAACATGGGGACGGGCTGGCTGATGGCTTCCCTCACGACGTCGCCCATGATGGTCGGGCTGGTGCAGGCTGCGACCACGTTGCCTGTCTTTCTGGTGACCCTGCCTGCGGGCGCGCTGGCCGACATGGTGGACCGCCGCCGCTTCCTGCTGTGGAGCCAGACGTGGATGGTGGTCGCCGCCGCAGCTCTGGGCATCCTGACCATGTTCGGGATGGTCAGCCCTTGGAGCCTGGTGCTGCTGACCTTCGCGCTCGGTTTCGGCGCGGTGATGAACGATCCCGCATGGCAGGCGATCACCCCGGAGATCGTCTCCAACCGGCGGCTGGCGTCGGCGGTGGCGCTGAATTCCGCTGGCTACAACGCGGCGCGCGCCGTGGGACCGGCGCTGGGCGGCCTGGTGATCGCCCTAGCAGGATCGGGATTCGCGTTCCTGCTGAACGCGGCTTCCTTTTTCGGCGTCATCATTTTTCTTTATCGCTGGAAGCGCGTGCCGCACGAGGCGCCGGAGCCGGCGAAGCGTCTGCGCCACGCCTTGGCGGCGGGATTCCGCTACGCGCGCGGCGCTCCGACGGTGCGCGCGGTGCTGGTGCGGACGAGCGTGTTCAGCCTCTTTGCCAGCGTGATCTGGGCGCTGCTGCCGCTGGTGGCACGCCCGCACGGCCCCATCGGCTACGGCCTGCTGCTCGGCTTCTTCGGGCTGGGCGCGCTCGCCGGCGCGGTGCTGCTACCCGGCCTGCGGCGGGCGTTCTCCTGCGACGCGCTGGTGGTGATGGCCACCGTGCTGTTCGCCGCGGTGACGTTCGCGGTGGCGCAGCTTGCCGCGTTCGGCTGGCTGTGCGCGATACTGTTCCTTGGCGGCATGTGCTGGATCGCCATCATCGCCACGCTGAACGTCACCGCGCAGATCATGTGCCCGGCGTGGATCCGTGCGCGGGCGCTCTCCATGTACCTGCTAGTGCTGCAAGGTGGCATGGCCGCCGGCAGCGCGCTGTGGGGCGCGGTGGCGGCGCATTTTGGGATCCCCGCAGCATTCCTGCTGGCCGCAGTGGGAATGATTGTCGGGCTGGCTGCCGCAGTGCGCTATCGGCTGCCGGCGCATGAGATGGAACTGGGGTAACCGGCGGGCGAGGCCTGCCCCGAGCGAAATCGAAGGGGCGCCCGCCCTACCTCAGACGCTCTGTTCCATGCCGGGCTCAAGGAGGCCAACTGCAAGCGCCTCCTCGGCGGGGTCGGGCCGCAGCACCTTCTCCGTGATCTTCTCGAAGTGGTAGCCCATGATGGCCAGAGTGATGGCGGTACCGAAGGCGTGGCGATAGTGGGTAGCCGCGTCGTAGATGAACTTCCAATAGCTGCGGCGGCGCTCTTCCAGCATGCCCTGCTTCACCAGTGAGCGGGCAAAGGCGAGGTAGTCGGAGACGCGGTGGCGCACGTGGTTGGCAGGATGGTGCTGGGCCAGGAAGCGGCGCACGCGGTCGTAGTAAGCGTCGCGTTCGTAAATGCGCTTGAGGATAGAGCGATAGCCCTCGATCAGCCGCTGCGGGTCCATCTTGGGGATGAAGTTCAGCCGGGTCTCCATGTTGTCGCCGGTGCCCTCGGTGACCAAACGGCCTTCCTTGATCAGCCGGCGATAAAGCTGGGTACCCGGCAGCGCCTGCAGCAACCCCACCATGGCCAGGGGGATGGCGCTCTGGTGGATGAATTCCACCTGGCGATCAAAGACGTCGTCGGGGTCGTTGTCGAAGCCGACGATGAACCCGGCCATCACCTCGATGCCGTAGCTCTGAATGTGCTTGACGCTTTCGAGCAGACTGCGACGGGTGTTCTGCAGCTTTTGTGCTTCCTTCAGGCTGGCCTCGACCGGGGTCTCGATGCCGAGGAAGACGCGGATGAAACCGGAGGCCTTCATCATCTCCAGCAGCTCGGAATCGTCGGCCAGGTTCAGGGAAGCTTCGGTGAAGAAGGTGAAGGGACGGCCATGTTGGGCGTTCCAGTCGGCGAGCACCGGCAGCAACTCCTTCACTTTTTTCTTGTTGCCGATGAAGTTGTCGTCCACCAGGAAGACGGAGCCGCGCCATCTACGGTCGTGGAGGAGTTCCAGCTCGGCGACGATCTGCGCCGGAGATTTGGTGCGCGGCCGGCGCCCGTAGATCTCGATGATGTCGCAGAACTCGCAGTTGAAGGGGCAGCCACGGGAATACTGGATGCCAATGGCGCTATACGGCCTCAGGTTGACGAGGTCGAGGTCGGGCAGCGGAGTCTTGCTCAGGTCGGGCAGCGCATGCGCCTTGTAGAGCGGCTTGGCACTGCCGGCTTCGAGGTCGGCCACGAGAGCGGGCATCAGCTCCTCGGCCTCGCCGACGACGACGTGGTCGGCCGCCAGCGGCAGTTCTTCCACGCTGCTGGTGATGGGGCCGCCGATCACCGTGCGCAGCCCGCGGGCCCGGCAGCGGGCCAGGATGTCGAGAATCTCGCGGCGGTGGACCAGCATGCCGCTGAGCATCACCACGTCGGCCCAACGCAGGTCGGAGTCGGTGAGGCGCTTGACGTTGGTGTCGATAAGACGCTTTTTCCAGTGCCCGGGAAGCAGCGAGGATATGGTCAGCAGACCGAGCGGCGGATAAGGCGATCGCTTGCCTTCGAACGGCAAGGCATGCTTGAAGCTCCAGTAAGTATCCGGCCACTCGGGGTAAACCAGCAGAGCATTCATCGGCGCTCCAAGCACTCAAACATCTTGTTGGTGAAACTGTTGTTGGTGGAACAGAATATGTGCCAGTCGCGCCACGACTAGCTGGCGCAACCACCCTCACCGAGTCGGACTAGTATATCCCGCGGGCAGGGTTGTCAAACCAACAACCGTGAAAATGTATGTTCCGGACAGTAACTTTGCAGAATCCTGCAGCGAAAGGTTGCGACGCGGTGTCGGGAATCGATCAGCGCCCGGAGCCGGTGCGGCGCGCCGGTGCGGGACGTTCGCCGCGGGGGGGTCGGCGCATTTGGGTGCGTAGGGCACGCGCATCCATCTTGAGGTCGGCGAGAGTGCGGCCCAGAGAATTGCGGTGCATGCCCAGAATCTTGGCCGCCTGGCACTGGTTCCCGCGGTTCTCCGCCAGTACCTTGGTCAGGAAAGCCTTGCGGAACTCGCGCACCGCTTCTCCGTAGCGGATGCCGCTGCGGACCATCTGCAGAACTAAGGCTTCCAGTTGCTCCTTCACGACCGCAAAACTCCTGCCGGCGCCCGGCAAGCCAACCCGGGGCTTGCTGGGAAGCCCGTGCAAAAACAGAAAGGGCTGCGACATTGGTTATGTTCTAGCCGCCAGCTCCTGCGAGGGAGTCAACGACGTGGAAACATGCACCGTCACAGCCCCTGATGCGACCACTGCTTTCGCAGTTCCAAGCCCCAGCGCTCTCTCGCAAGCTCGCCGGTTTTTTCGGGCCTGGCAGCCCCTGCGGATCACCCCGCCGGACTGATCACCCAGCTTACTTCGGACTGGCCACTTTTCAGGGAGCCAACCCTTTCAGCCGTCGACGCGAGTTACCTTAAATGTGAGCTCACCTGGCGTCAATGCCCGTGATTGGTGCAAATGTGGAAAAGCAGGCTGGTTCGTTTTGCCGCGGCGGGCATCTACGTATAATGTGTGCCCCGCGATTCGCAGGCGTTCCCTTGTGAGCTGCCGGGGGGAGCGCATCCCATAAACGCTGGACAAGAGGTTGAAGGAGAAATGTATGAGCAAGGCTGCAAAGCCGGTACCTGAAGGCTTCCACACGGTGACGCCGCACCTGGTGATCAAAGGCGCTGCCGAAGCGATCGAGTTCTACAAGCGTGCGTTCGGAGCCGAAGTGCTGGGGCGCATGGACGGTCCGGGTGGCACAGTCGGCCACGCCGAACTGAAGATCGGCGACTCCATCATCTTCCTGGCCGATGAATTCCCGCAGACGTCGTGCAGGTCGCCTCAGACGCTGGGCGGCACCACGGCTACTTTGAACCTCTACGTGCCCGATGTCGACGCTGCGTTCAAACGCGCCATTTCAGCCGGGGGCCGCGAGACCATGGCCGTGGCCGACATGTTTTGGGGAGACCGCTACGGCCAATTGCAGGACCCGTTCGGCCACACCTGGGGGATCGCGACCCACAAGGAAGATCTGACTCATCAGCAGGTCGAGGAGAGAGCCCAGGCCTTCTGGGCCAGCATGCAGTCCCAGAAGAAATCGGCCTAAACGGCAAGATAACCCGGTTAGCAGAGGGGGGACGAGAAGTCCCCTCTTTTGTATTATGGGCCACTTCATGAATTGGGTAATTGAGGGGAGCAGGATGAGACGCTTCGATACGCTGTCCGAACAGGAAGTGCTGGCGCTGGCGATTTCTCTCGAGGAAGAAGACGAACGCATCTACGCCGACTTCGCGGAAGGCCTGCGCGAGGAGTATCCGGCGACGGCCAAGGTCTTCGACGGCATGCGCGAGGAGGAATCGGGCCACCGGCGACGGCTGATCGAGCTCTACCGGCAGAGATTCGGCGAACATATTCCGCTGATCCGGCGGCAGGACGTGAAAGGCTTCGTGCAACGGCGGCCGGTCTGGCTGGCGCGGCCGCTGCGGCTGAATGCCATCCGCAACCAGGCCGCGGCCATGGAGGAGGAAACCCGCCAGTTTTACGAGAGAGCGGCGGCGCGAGCCACGGACGCGAGCATCCGCCAACTGTTGGACGATCTGGCCGAAGAAGAGCGCTCGCACGAGTGCCGCGCCGAGCAACTGGAGAAGACCGAGCTCAAGCCCGACGTCCGGCGCCAGGAAGAAGAGGCGCGGAGAAGGCTGCTCGTGCTGCAGATCGTGCAGCCGGGCCTGGCGGGACTGATGGATGGTTCGGTTTCCACGCTGGCGCCGGTCTTCGCGGCCGCGTTCGCCACGCGCAATAGTTGGACGGCGTTCGCGGTGGGCCTGGCGGCCTCGCTGGGAGCCGGCATCAGCATGGGGTTCGCCGAGGCGCTCTCCGATGACGGCAGCCTGACCGGCCGCGGACATCCCTGGCTGCGCGGCCTGGTCTGCGGCCTGATGACTACCCTGGGAGGTATTGGCCATACGCTTCCCTTCCTCATCCCGGCGTTCAACTTGGCCACCGGTGTGGCGGTCATTGTTGTGCTGGCGGAGCTGGCCACCATCACTTGGATCCGCAACCGCTTCATGGAGACCCCGGTCTTCTCGGCCGCGGTGCAGGTCGGCCTGGGAGGAACGCTGGTCTTCCTTACCGGGGTGCTGATTGGAAACTCGTGAGCCCGACGCTAAGTTCAGCGTGCAGCGGCGTAAATCAGCGACTCCACACAGGCTGACTGGCCAATATGTGGGGTAAGATATCCACCACATGCAGGCGTCGTTAGGGGGTGAGTTGCTATGCCGACCTATATGGACGTGCATCGGAACGTGCAGGCGCGGCCGGAAGACATTGCTATGGCTCACTCGATGGACCTCCAGGTCCAATCCAAGTACGGCGTGCGCTATACCCGCTACTGGCACAACCAGGAGAGCGGCTGCGTCTACTGCCTGGTAGAAGCGCCCAGCCTCATGGACGCGATAAGGGTCCACAAGGAGGCCCACGGCCTAGTCGCCGATCAGTTGATCGAAGTGACGATGGACCAGGTCGACGCTTTTCTGGGCGCTCAGAAGCCTACCTATTCGGGCACCGATCCAAGCGACGGCGGCTTCCGCGTCGTGATGTTTACGGATATCGCCGGCTCGACCGCCTTGGGGGGGCAGCTCGGGGACCAGCGTTTCCACGACGTCCTGAAGACACACAACGCTGTGATCCGAGAAGCTTTGAACCGCCACGCTGGAACCGAGGTCAAGCACATGGGCGACGGTATTCTTGCTTCGTTCCTGTCGGTCGGGCAGGGGGTCGAGTGCGCGCTGACGATCCAGAGAGCGTTTGCCGCTCACAACCTCCAGGCGGCAGTCCAGCCAATCAACGTGCGCGTTGGGCTGAGCGCGGGCGAGCCGGTCGCGGACCGCAAGGACCTATTCGGCGCCACGGTTAACCTCGCGGCGCGGGTGTGCGCTTTTGCCCAGCCGGGCCAGATTCTCACCTCGAATGTGATCCGGGAACTGTCTCTCGGCAAACCATTCGTCTTTTCGGATATTGGCGAGGTGGAGTTGAAGGGCTTCGCTCACCCCATCCGCCTCCATGAGGTAAGATGGAGGGAGCAGGCCTCGGCTAGGGCTGGCGCGGCCGATTCAACGGTTCCAGCGGACTGAGCGCTGGCAATGCTTAGGCTTGGCCAGCCGGCTGATTGCCCTGCTTGCGCGGCTAATGGTGGCGCCTCGAGTTCGCGTCCCTCGCAGAGAACTGCCGCGCCAGTCCCTTGTCGTACATGGCGGCATAGCTCAGGTACTGGCGCACGGCGTCCTGCGGATATTCGATCTCCACGCTTTTCACGTTGCCTTTGGCATCAAAGCGCGCGACCAGCCAAGCATTGATCCCCGCCCAGTACGTCGGGATATTGAGCTGCTTGTAGCGGGCCACCACCTGGTCGCGCAGGACGGGATCGAAGTGCACGCCATAGCGGTCGATCAGCGCCTTGATGGCATCGTAATCGCCCTCCGCCTTGATGCGCATCAGCTCGGCCAACAGCGTGCCCACGCCTTCGTGCATCTTCTGATAATCCTTCACCTGGATATAGGTCTTGCCGTCGCGCTCGAACTGCTCGATGGCGCCGGTCTTGTCCTGAATGTAGCGGACGATCAGTTGCCGGTCACGTGCGTGGTCTTCCTCGATGGTGTCGCCCTTGGTGATACGACGAAGCTGGACGAGCGCCGCCAGGGTCTGGCGATCGTACATGGCCTTGGCAACCTCGTCCTGGTCGGAGACGAGGCTCAGTTCCTTCAGCTTCGGGTCCCAGGCGTTCCACAGCGCCATCAGGTCGGCGCGCGCCTCTTCGAGGGTGGAGAAATACTCCTTCAAATAGGGTTCGGCGCCGCCCTTCAGCCGTTCGCTGAGCTTACCGGAGCCGTGGCCGATGACCTCGTGCAGCGCGGTAAGCAAGTCTTCGGCTTCGTTGCCGTATTTCTTGCCGCGCGCGATCTCTTCCGGTGTGGCCGCAAATTCCTCCAGCGACTTGAAACCGGAGGCA
>JAHFUA010000042.1:0-2312 GCA_023265315.1 Acidobacteriota bacterium
ATGCTCACGGGCACCTCGCCAAGCGTGTGCATGTCCACCTCGGAACCAATCGGTACGAAACGGGTGTGGCATTCGTTGATGACATCGTCAATCGCGGAGGGCTGGGCCGGCTGCTGACATGTGCGGAGAGATCGGCTGAATTCGGGAAGACCTATCTAACCATCGCGATGAACCACCTGCTGCTTGGCGTACGCGATTCGCAGACACTCCAGGATAAGATCTCTCACCTCAGCAGGGCGCTCGATGCTCTTGCAGAGAAATTCGGACTCGGAGTCCAGTACCTACTCGAAGGTGCTGACGGCTCTGTCAAGTCAAGCGTAACAGACGTACTCCGCATCGCGAGTTCGCAGATCACAGACATGGCTCGCCACCAGGATGCAGCTGGTCGCAGCGACATCGCCTCATTTCTAAGGCGCATTGCAGAGAGAACGAAGTCCACTCCAGCAAACGTAGACCGCGATTTCGGGCTGACTGTCATTTCCTTGCTACAACGATTCGGACTAAACGATGCCGCAGTTGTCGAAGCCCACTATCAAGCGACTCCGCGTTCGGATGGCAGAAAATGGCATCAGGTTTTGTCACACTATCGCGGCTTGTGCCAACACGGGGGTGCATTCCGCTTTCGCGAAAAGGAACACTCACCTTTAGAGGTATACAAACTTTCGAATCACCTTGCCGACATCATTGCCCGAATTATTCTCAAGCAACTGAACTACGATGGAGAATATCAGCGTGCAACGTCCAGATGGCGGGAATCCAGCAACCTTGATTGGGTGACGGTATCCACTCCAGCAGCGGCGTTGGGATACGGCAACGATGAATAGCCGGGTGCTCCACACGTGCCGCGCACGTGTGGGAATCTTTCCTTTCTCAGTGGCTGTCGCCGGACTGGGCCACCGCAGCCGGCTTGGGAGGAACGAAGCTGCCGATGTCGAGCGCGACCCTCCATGTTCCGTCGGGCTGCTTGCGCCAGATGGTGACGTAGCTTCCCTTGCGCACCACGGGGGTGCCGTCGGACGACTTGTCGTGGATCTCGAAGCTGCCGGTGCTGTAACCCAGGTCGGCGGACTGTCCTGCCTCGGCGTAGAGCGGCGCCCAGGTGATGCTCCAGTTGGGATCGGCGAAGCCTTTGGCCCAGCCTTCGCGGAAGGGCAGCTTGCCGGTGCGCATGACGCCGGCGGAATAGAAGCGGACATCCTCGGCGATGAAGCTCATGAAGCCCTCGATGTTCTTGGCGACGCCGGTCTTGGCAAAATCACGATCCACCTGGAGCAGGGCCGCGGTGGCCGCAGTGGCGGGGTTTTCGCTGCGAGCCCGCGTTCGTGACCGGGTCTTCTGCGCCTCGACTAGCGGCGACGCGAGCGCCAGCAGCACCAAAACGACCAGCAGTTTTCTCATGTGCCCATCTCCCATCCTTCCAGGGGATGTTACCCGCAGCCGCGTGTCCGGCAAATTGACAGCAGCGATTCCGGCGCGCTAAGTTCGCACACCGGAGAGACCTCATGGCCCAGCAGCGATTCATCACACTCACCACCGACTTCGGGACCAGCGACCACTATGTGGGCACGATGAAAGGCGTCGTGTACAGCATCAATCCTGCGGCGCGCGTGGTGGACATTTCTCACGAAGTCCAGTCTTACGATGTGCTGGATGGCGCCCTCACCATCACGCAGGCCTACGGCTACTTCCCCGCAGACACGATCCACGTGGTGGTGGTGGACCCGGGAGTGGGATCGGCGCGGCGGCCCATCCTGGCCCGCACGGAGAAATACTTCTTCGTGGCGCCCGACAACGGCGTGCTGTCGCTGGTGTTGGAGCGCGAGCAACGGGTCCATGTGCGGGAGATCAGTTCCGACCATTATTTCCTGCAGCCGGTGAGCCAGACGTTCCAGGGGCGGGATGTCTTCGCGGCGGTCGCCGGATGGCTGAGCAAGGACGTGGAGTTCTCCAACTTCGGCAATGAGATCAGTGACTATGTGCGCTTTAGGGCGCCCCAGCCGAAGCGCATCGAAAATGATCGGATCCAGGGTGTGGTCTTGAAAGTGGACAAGTTTGGGAATGTGGTTACGAACATCACCCCGCAGGACATTCCGCAACTCTTCGCTCCGCAGCCGCCGCCGTTCAAGATCGTGATTGGAAAGCACGAAATCACGCGCATGAGGACCGCCTACGCCGAGAGCGCCCCGGGTGAAGTCTTCGGGATTTTGGGCAGCATGGGGTTTCTGGAAATCTCGATGAACCGGGGCTCGGCGGCTCGTGCCTTGGAAGTGGGCAAAGGGGCAGAAACAGTGGTAAGTGGAAAGTGGTAAGTG
>JAHFUA010000042.1:2412-12474 GCA_023265315.1 Acidobacteriota bacterium
CCTCACGGATTCTTCGGCTTGACGCGCGCGTAGCGCTCCATCTGCGCCGTCCACTTCAGGTAGCGCAGCAGCTCGGAGCGTTCTCGCCACATGAATCCCCAGAACTCCAAAAAGCCGATCTGGCTCATCTTGACGCCGCAATAGGTCTCGATGCGCCAGCGCAGGTAAGGACTGCGCCAGGGCGCAAGCCGGTGGCCGCGAGTCGCGTTCCAGAGCAGGCGAAGGATCTGCCACATGGCGTCTGGGTTGAGTATAGCTGGTGGAACCGGGCTTTTGGCTGAGACATGAAAGGCTTGCGCTGCGTGACAAGAGCTAAAAGCTAAGAGCTAATAGCCGCTTCTAGATGTCGTATTTCTTGGCGAGATGCCGGAAGGATCGATACGACAGCCGCAGCAATTCCGCGGCGCGGGTCTGCACGCCTCCGGTCTGGCGCAGGGCGGTTTGCAGCATGGAACGTTCCAGGTCGGCGACATAGCGTCCCATGTCGAGGCCTTCGGTAGGGATGGAGCCGTTGCCGGACATCACCGCCACGCGGATCTTCGAGCGTTCCGCCGGAAGTTCGACGTTCAACTCGTCGCTGGACTCCAGCGCCACCGCGCGCTCGATGGTGTTCTCGAGCTGGCGCACGTTGCCCGGCCAGTCGTATCCCTGCAGTTCGCGCAGCGACTGCGGGGCGATGCGCACGATGCTCTTCCCCGAGGCGGCGACGAACTTCTTCAGGAAGTGGTTGGCCAGCACGGGAATGTCTTCGCGGCGCTCGCGCAGCGGCGGCACCTCGATGGGGATCACGCTGATGCGGTAATAGAGGTCTTCGCGGAAAGCGCCGTCGGCGACCATGCGGTCGAGATCGTTGTTGGTGGCCGCGATCAGGCGGACGTCGATGGCGATCTCGGCGGTGCCGCCCACCGGACGGATCACGCGCTCCTGCAAGACCCGCAGCAGCTTCACCTGCATGGCCAGGCTCATCTCGCTGATCTCGTCGAGGAAGACGGTGCCGCCGCTGGCGACCTCGAACAGTCCGGCCTTGTTCTGGGTGGCGCCGGTGAACGCGCCCTTGACGTAGCCGAACAGTTCGCTTTCCAGCAGGGTCTCGGGAAAGGCGCCGCAGTTGATGGAGACGAAGGGCTCGGCGGCACGAGGCGAGCAGGCGTGCATGGCGCGCGCCACCAGCTCCTTACCCGTGCCGCTTTCGCCGTGGATCACCACGGTGCTGGCGCTGGAGGCCACGATGCGGATGGTCTGCTTCAGCCGGTCCATGACCGGGCTGGCGCCGACGATGTTTTCCAGCGAATTGCGGATGCCGGCATCGCGCTTGAAGGCGAAATTCTCCCGGTGCAGGGCCACGGATTCCAGCGCGCGGTTGATGGAGACCACCACCTCGTCGATCAGGTGCGGGCCCTTATGGATGTAATCGAAGGCTCCCGCCTTCAGCGCCTGCACCGCCGCCTCGTAGTCCTCGATGGCGGTGATCAGGATGACGGCGGTCTCGGGTGAGACCCGCCGGGCGTGGCGCAGCACCTCGATGCCGTCGGTCTGCGGCATCTTGATGTCGCTGACCACCACGTCGTAGATATTGGAATCGAGTTTGCGTTTGGCCTCCGCGCCGGAGTTCACGGTCTCGACCCGGTGGCTCTCCTTGCGCAAAGCGATCTCCAGCACGCCACAGATGGCGCGCATGTCGTCACAGACCAGGATACTAGCCATGCTTCACCCCGCTCGGGGTTCCCCACACGCCCGGGGTCCCCACCGAAGCCGATGTCGCCCCGTTGGGGTAGACACCCGCCGTTGGCGGGTTGGGGTGATGGGTAGGGGCAGCGGCCGCTTGCACCAGTTCGGGCTGGTGGCGCGGCGGCGGTTCCGACCGTTTCAGCTCGATGCAGAACTTGATCCCCGCCCCCGGGGAGGAGTGGACCGAGACGCGGGCATCGTGCGCCTGCAGGATCTCATACACGATGGCCAGGCCCAGGCCGGTGCCGCCCTCCGACTCCGACTGGAAAGGTTCAAAAACTTTTTCGACTTGCTGGGGCGTCAGGCCCTGGCCGGTGTCGGCCAGGTGGATGCACCAATGGTCCGGCGCGGGCGCGAGGGTGACCGCCAGCCGTCCTCCCTGGGGCATCGAGTGCAGGGCATGGTTCGAGAGGATCGCGAACACCTGTTTGATACGATCACGATCCGCGAGCGCCCAGGCGGATTCGGCCGCGAAGCGCCGCACGATCTCAACCCGGGGCCCACTGTGGGTCCGCTCGAGAACCGTCAGGGTATCGTCGAGCAGTGGCACCAAATCGATCACTGCCATCTTGTAGGTCTTCTCGCGCGCGTACATGAGGAAGTCGGTGATGATGGCGTTCAAGCGATCGGACTCGCGCAGGACGATCTCCACCAGCGCTTTCTGGTCCGAGTTCAGCTCGGAGATGCCGGCCAGCACCTGGACGGAGCCCGCGATGGAAGTCAGGGGGTTGCGGATCTCGTGCGCGATGCCGCCAGCCATGCGGCCGATGGCGGCCAGGCGGTCGCGCATACGCACCTCGCGCTCCAGGCGGCGGATCTCGGTCAGGTCGGCGAAGGCGTACACGTATCCGGTCAAACCGCGCTCCGGGACATTCAACGCCGAGGCCGTGACTCCGAAGGTCTTTTCCGTGCCGCTGGGCGTGAGGCAGCGAACCTCATTGTGCACGGGGTGCGGCCCCATGGGGGGCAGCCGGTCGAGAAAGAAGTGGGTGACCGGCTTGCCGAACACCGCGCTGGCGGAGGTCTCCAGCAGTTGCTCGCCGGCCGGGTTCAGCAGGGTGATGCGGCCCTCGAGGTCGGTGGTGATCAGGCCGCCGCTCATGGAGTCGATAACGTTCTCGTGCAGCGCTTGCAGGTTCTCGAGGGCCCCGCTCTTGTCCTGCAACTCGACGTCAACCTGGCGCAGTCGGGCGGCCATTTTGCTGGCCAGGTAGGCGACCGCCAGGTAAGCGACCAGGTTGATGAAGATGACCAGCTGCAGGAACTTGGGATCGGAACGGCTGGTGGAATAGGAGCGGATCAGATCGAAATAGGAGAGCTCCAGGATGGCGCCGAACAGAATGAACGACAGCAACGCGCTCAAGTAGGCCCAGGTCCGCGAGAGCAGGATCGAGGCCACGATGATGATGAGCGGGTTGAGAAAATTGAAAGAAGTGTCGATGCCGCCCGTCAGGTAGATAAGCGCGTTGACGAAGACCAGGTCGGTCACCACCTGCAAGCGGGCCTGCAGCCACCGCTCGCGCCAGAGCGGAAGCAGCAGCACGTAGAAGAGAGAGATGGCGTACCAGAGCACGATGACGCTGATGAAGGCGCGCTCGGGCACGGCGGTGACCGTGAGCCGCACGATCACCAGTTCGATGGCCAGCAGGAAGGTGATGACGATGATGCGCACCTTGGAGAGCCACGCCAGCCAGCTGGGCTCGTTGAATTCAGTTCTCATTGACGACACGTATCAGGGCACGACTTCGGTCGTGCCGCTAGGAACCCTTGTTGTATGGTCATTCCGAGTCCGCCGGAGCGAGCCGTTGCGAGCGCGGGCGAGGCGAGGAATCTCGGCATTATCCGGCGCGATTCAAGAAGGCAGAAGACATCGCCACAACCCCAAGATCCCTCGACTCGCGCTCGGCTCGCAAGCTCGCCTCGCGCTTCGCTCGGGATGACAGTGAGAGCTGCCGTCTTCGGCACGACTGCAGTCGTGCCCTCACACGTGATGTTGCAAGAAGCCAATTTTTCAGCCGCCTCTTTTACCCGCCCGAGAGCTTGGCAATCATGCTGAACAGCGGCATATACAGCGAAATGACGATGCCGCCGACGGCCACGCCCAGGAAGGCGATCATCATCGGTTCCAGCAGCGTCAGCAGGTCCTTGGTGGCCGCATCCACGTCGTCTTCGTAGAAGTCCGCGATCTTCTGCAGCATGGCATCCATAGCGCCGGTGGCCTCGCCCACACCGATCATCTGGGTGACCATGTTGGGGAAGACGCCGCACTCTTTCAGGGGATCGACGATGGTGCGGCCTTCCTCGATGGACTTGCGCACCTTCATCAGGGCCTGCTCGAGCACGGCGTTGCCGGAGGTGCGGGCGGTGATGGCCAGACCTTCCAGGATGGGCACACCGGAGGTGATCAGCGTCCCCATGGTGCGGGTGAAGCGCGCCACCGCGATCTTGCGCAGCAGCATGCCCATCACCGGCATTTTGAGCAGCATCCTGTCCGTCCACAGCCGCCCGCGCGGATCTTTGCGCAACTGGCGGATGCCGAAGAAGAGGGCCACCAGCCCTCCCAGCCCGATCCACCAGAAGCTGCCGACGATCTCGCTCAGCTTCATCACTATGCGGGTAGGCAGCGGCAGGGCGACGCCCAGTCCGACGAACAGGTTGGCGAAGATGGGCACCACGAACTTCAGCAGCCCGGCCACGATGAGCACGGCGATGCCGATCACGGAACAGGGATAGATGAGCGCCGACTTCACCGCCGACCGCAGCTTCACCGCCTTTTCGACGTAGCTGGCGAGCCGCTGCAGAATGGTGTCGAGGATGCCGCCGGTCTCGCCCGCCTCGATCATGTTGGTGGTGAGGTCGTCGAACACCTTGGGATACTGGCGCATGGCATTGGCCAGAGTGGAGCCGCCTTCGATCGAGGTGCGCACCCCGGTCAGGGTCTTCTGAAAGGTCATGTTTTCCTGATTGGCGGCGAGGATCTCGAGGCATTGCACCAGCGGCAGACCGGCGTCGATCATGACCGAGAACTGCCGGAAAAAGATGGCAAGGTCCTTGGTGGGCACCTTGCCGCGGCCCAAGGTAGGAAGAGCGAATTCCCTGCCCTTCTCCTTGATGGTGGTGGGGTTGACGCGCTCGCGGCGTAGCGCCATGGTCAAGGACTGCTTGCTCTCGGCGATGCGCTCCCCGCTGATCTTAGTGCCAGCGGCGTTAGTGCCGCTGTAGGTGAAAACCGGCATTGGGTCCTCCGCTTACTCGGTTGGCCCGCGACGGCGCAGCTGCCCGCGCGGGCAAGGGCTCTACTTTCGTGCTACGGGGGAACCACGAGCTGCGCTCACGGCCCCGCGGTTGATCATGTCCTGCAACTCGTCCTGCATCGACGAGCGCTGCAGGGCGGTCTCCAGCGTGATCTGTCTCTGGAAGTACAGACTTGCCAGCGCCTGATTGAAGGTCTGCATCCCGAACTTGTCCTGGCCGGACTGCATGGCGGAATAGACCTGATGGATCTTGTCTTCGCGGATCAGGTTCCGCACCGCCGCATTGGGCACTAGGATCTCCATCCCCATCACCCGACCGTTCCCCCCGATCTTGGGCAGCAGCGTCTGGCAAAGGATGCCTTCCAAGACCATGGAAAGCTGGGCCCGGATCTGCGGCTGCTGGTGGGCCGGAAACACGTCAATGATGCGGTTAATGGTGGACGCGGCGGTGTTGGTGTGCAGGGTGCCGAAGGTGAGGTGTCCGGTCTCGGCGATGCGCAGGGCCGATTCGATGGTCTCCAGGTCGCGCATCTCGCCGATCAGCACCACGTCGGGGTCCTCGCGGAGCGCGGCGCGCAACGCCGCGCCAAAGGACTTGGTGTCGGAGTTCACCTCGCGCTGGTTCACCAGGCAGGTCTTGTGGTTGTGCACGAACTCAATCGGGTCTTCGATGGTAATGATGTGCTCGTGCCGCTCGCTGTTGATCTTGTCCAGCATGGCGGCCAGCGTGGTGGACTTGCCGGAACCGGTGGGCCCGGTCACCAGGATAAGGCCGCGCGGCTTGTCGCAGAGCTTGGCCACGATGGAAGGCAGGCCCAGTTCCCTGAATCCTTTGACCTCGAACGGGATTACGCGGAAGACGGCGCCGACCGCGCCACGCTGGTTGAAGCAGTTGCCGCGGAAGCGGGCCAGTCCCCTGAGGCCGAAGGAGAAGTCGAGCTCCAGCGTCTCCTCGAAGCGCTGCTTCTGGGCGTCGGTGAGGACGCTGTAAGCCAGTTGCTTGGTCTCGGCCGCGGTCAGCGGCGGCAAATCGAGAGGCATGAGTTGGCCGTGCACGCGGATCTGAGGAGGCGAGTTGGTGGTGATGTGCAGGTCGCTGCCCGACATCTCTAACATTTTTTTCAACAGCTCACTGAGAGTAACTGCCATGGTTTCCCCAAGCCTTTCGCATTTAGTGGACGGTCTCGCGCGCCACCTCTTCCATGGTGGTGATGCCGTCCATCACCTTGATAAGGCCGCTGCGCCGGAGGGTGATCATGCCGTGCTCAATGGCCTTCTTCTTCAGCTCCACCGCCGAGGCACCCACCAGGACCAGCTCGCGGATGTCGTCGTCAATCTCCATCACTTCGTAGAGACCGGTGCGTCCCTTGTAGCCGGTGCTGTTGCAGACGCCGCATCCCCGTCCTTTGCGGATCTTCCCCGTCTTGGCCTCTTGCGGCGAGAAACCGGATTCCAGCAGGGTCTGGTAGGGGACTTCGACCACCTCACTGCATTCCTTGCAGATGCGGCGCACCAGCCGCTGGGCCACGATCATGTGCACCGAAGTCGCCACCAGGAAGGGCTCGATGCCCATGTTCATCATGCGGCTGATGGTTTCCGGCGCGCCGTTGGTATGCAGGGTGGAGAGCACTAGGTGCCCGGTGAGGGCCGCCTTGATGGCGATTTCCGCCGTCTCGAAATCGCGGATCTCGCCCACCAGGATGATGTTGGGGTCCTGCCGCAGGAAGGAGCGCAGGGCGGCGGCAAAGTTCAGCCCGATCTGCTCCTTCATCTGCACCTGGTTGACGCCGGGGATCTGGAACTCGACCGGGTCTTCGGCGGTCATGATGTTGGTCTCCGGCGTGTTCAGCCGCGCGATGGAGGAGTAGAGGGTGTTGGTCTTGCCCGAGCCCGTGGGACCGGTGACCAGCACCATGCCGTAGGGCTTCAAGATGGCCTTCTCGAACTTGGCCAGGGACTCGGCCTCGAAGCCGAGCTGGGTCATATCCAGCCGCAGGTTGTCTTTGTCGAGCAGCCGGAGAACGATCTTTTCTCCCCAGATGGTGGGCAGGGTGCTGACGCGGTAGTCCAGCGTCTTGCGCTTCCCTGCCAGATTCACCTTGAGCATGATGCGGCCATCCTGCGGCAACCGCTTCTCGCTGATGTCGAGCTTGGCCATGATCTTGATGCGCGAGATGATGGCGTCCTTCAGCTTCAGCGGCGGGGTCATAATTGGTTGCAGGATGCCGTCCACGCGGAAGCGCACGCGGTATTCCTTCTCGTAAGGTTCGAGGTGAATGTCGCTGGCGCTGCGCTTCACCGCGTCGGTGAGAATCAGGTTCACCAGCTTGACGATGGGCGCTTCCTCGGCGGATTTCTCCAGCTCGCTGACCGCCAGTTCGTCATCGTCGCCCGCTTGCAGTTCGACGTCGGCGTCCGTCTCGCCGATGTCCGCCATCACCTTTTCCAGGTCTTCCTCGTGGGTGTCGCCGTAGGCTTTGTCGATGCCCTGAAGAATCGCCACTTCCGAGGCCACCACTGGCTCGATGTTGAAGCCGGTCATGAACTTGATGTCGTCCATGGCGAACACGTTCGTGGGGTCCACCATGGCGATGGTCAGCGAAGCCCCAACCCGGCTGAGCGGCAGGATCTGGTAGCGGCGCGCGGTCTCCGGCGGGATCAGCTTCACCACCGAAGGATCGATGTCGAAATACGAGAGATTGATGGCGGGAACGCCGTATTGCCGGGAGAGGAAGTTGGTGACGTCTTCGTCGGAAACGTAACCCAGCTTCACCAGCACGGAACCCAGCCGCGAGCCGTTTCGCTTTTGCTCCATCAGCGCGCGATCCAGTTGTTCCTGCGTGATGACCTTCTCTTTGACCAGAAGATCGCCGAGCCGTTGCGACATTCGCCGGTTTCCTTGCCGCTGCCGCCAGCCACACGGCAGCCGCAGCAACCAGGGCTCCAGCTTCGGGGGAGAAGAGCTCCGGTTTCGCTCGTTTCGAGCCCGACCCAGGGTTGCTGACAGAAATTGTCATTTAAGTTTAGGTCATTGAATATTAACTAGTTAGACCCGTTCGGGCATGTACTTTGGGTATGTATTCAGGGACCATCTCGGCCATTGACAAAAGTTGTCAACGTACCGAGCGAAGGATTTCCGGCGGTCCGCTAAACTGGATTGGAGGGGGTGCCGATTTGGACCGAGAGGCGAGCGTTCGGGCTTATTACCAGGAACTGATGGCGAGCTGGGGTCCGCAGGACTGGTGGCCGGCCTACACCCGCTTCGAGGTCATTGTGGGCGCGTTCCTGACCCAGAACACCGCCTGGACGAACGTGGAGCGGGCCTTGCGCCGGCTGCGCGAGCACGGCGTGCTCAACCCCGACGGCATTCGCCGGACCCCCTTGCCGAAGCTGGCACGGATGATTCGATCCTCCGGATATTTCCGCCAGAAGGCGCAGCGCCTGAAGAATTTCGTGAGCTATCTCGACGCACGCTACGGTGGTTCGCTGGGACGGATGTTCACGCAACCGACCGCTAAGCTGCGGGAAGAATTGCTGTCGCTCAACGGCGTGGGCCCGGAAACCGCCGACTCCATTCTGCTCTATGCCGGTGGCCACCCCGTTTTCGTGGTGGACGCATACACGCGGCGCATCTTCGAGCGCCACGGATTGATCACCACCAAGGCGCGCTACGAGGATCTACGCCAACTGGTGGAGCGGGCCTTGCAGCAGGCGCTTGCAGCAGCCGGGGATCCCCCGCCGGCGTCGCCGCTCCCCGGACGACGGCGGCACAAGTTCGTCATCCGCCGCGCGACCTCGGCAGCCCGTGCCTTCGACGAATTCCACGCCCTGCTGGTGCAGGCAGCCAAACACCATTGCCTGAAGGCGCAGGCCCACTGTCCCGGGTGCCCGCTGGAACGATTCCTGAAGAAGTGAGCTGAAGCTGCTCAGCGCGATCGCACGCTGAAGATCAGCACTACCCCAGCGAAGATGGAGAGCAGACTTGCGACCTGGGCGTTGGTGAGCACGCCGAAGGCCGCGCGCGGGTTGATGCGGATGAATTCCACCAGGAACCGCGCCAGGCCGGTGAGGACGAGGTACTCAGCGAGGACCTCGCCTGCGGCTGCTTTGTCGCGCAGACGCTGAGCGCCCCGCCGCCAGAGAAGGTAAGCGACCAGCGCGCCCACCATGAATTCATAGATCGGTGTGGGGTGGACGCGCACGATCGCATTCGTGGCCAAGCCCACGGTGGTGCCATAACTGGGCTCAAGGCTGCCATGGATCAGGCAGATGAGGTGGTGCACGCGGCACCCGGCTTCCAGCGGATGGAAAGCTATCCCCCAGGGAAGGTTGGTGGCAATGCCGTAATCGCCATCGCCGGAGAGCAGACATCCGATGCGCCCGATGGCGTAACCCAGCGCGGCCGCGGGGCTGCACGCGTCCAGAAAAGCGAGGGTGGGGACGCGATAGTGATGCGCCAGCCAGAGCAAGACGGCGAGACCTCCCAGCAAGCCTCCGAACCAGGCGAACCCATAGCTGGAAAAGAACAGGCCGATCGGATCGGCGAAGAACTCCGCCGGACGCTCCAGCAGATGGTAGAGCTTCGAGCCCGCCAGACCGGCCACCACCAGCAGCAGAATGACGTTGAGGGCATCACCCGGCAGCTTGCGACGGCGGAGGTCCGCCTGCAACACAAAGTACGCGCACACGAAGGCCAACCACACCATAAGCCCATAGGTGCCCAGCCGCAGCGGGCCGACTTGGATGAAAGGGATCAGGGCGATTCCTGGCCATTAGTATAAAGAACTCCCAGAGAGACGCGAGGCTGTCGCGGGCCGCGTTCCGGGCAGAAATGTGTCATTCCGAGTTCGCCGACTGAGCGCGAAGCGCGATGGAGGCGAGCGAGGAATCTATGCATTTGCGAGAGTGGGAACTCCATTCGGAAATGCAGGCGTCGATTCGCGGCTCCCTCGCTCCGCTCGGGATTTCGCCTGCGGGCTCAGACGCCCGCAAGCGGCTCAACTTCGCTCGCCCTCGCCGAGCAAGCTCAGCTCGGGCGTTGCTCAAAATGACATTTTTCAAGGGAGCAAAATTAACAGGG
>JAHFUA010000042.1:12484-25201 GCA_023265315.1 Acidobacteriota bacterium
CTCTTATGTGTTGCGGACCAACCGGCCAACCACTAGTGCTCGTCGGAGCGCGGCTCGCTGCTGCCGCTGATGGCGTAGCCCGCGGGAGTGATGAGCAGGCGCGGCAGGGTTCCGTCCGTGCGGCGGAAGCGCGCCAGATCACCGAGGGAGCGGGCCTTCATTTGCGCGCGCAGGAAGCCCTCGGCGGGAAGGTCGTTGAACTCCAGCAGATCGGGAGGGAAGAAGCTGGATTGGGCCGCCAGCACCAACTCCTGTTCGCTGCGAAAGTCTTCCTGCAGGGTGGGATCGAGCACGACGGCCCAGTAAACATCCCACTCCACCGGCTCTTCGGTCGCGGGCAGATCGCTGAGCACACAGTTGTGGTCGTAGTCCGGCCAGCCTGGAGCCCGGTGCTGGCTGCCGGGAAAGACCACGTACAGGTTCCGCCGCCGATCGCGCGGCTTCGAGTCCGCGGCGCGCCCGCCCAGCAACCACGGGCCGACCCGCAGTTGGGTTTTATGGTCACCCGGTTCCAGCACTTTGAAGGGGACAGACTGGCCCTCGTAGTAGGCGGAGTCGATCTGGATGCGGCCGGTGTCAGGTCCGGCGGCATACACCATGGCCGCCAGCAGCAACCCGCAGGCCATGTACCTCCAGTGGGTCGGCGGCAGGCGCAAACGATCCTCCCTCCCGGGGCCGTCATTATGGCCGACTCCGGCTGCGGGCAGAAAGCAAATTGCTAGGTGGTACGCATCCAGAAGGACGAGCCCAGACCGCTCCGGTCGGCCACCTGCACAGGCTGGACGTTTGTGGGCGTGGCGGGGGCGAATCCCGGGTCGCGCCACAACGGCGCCAGCACCGCGCTCAGCTCCGGGTCATGGCTGAGGAAGGCGTTGGGCAACGCGATGCGGAAGCGCGAGCTCTGGCCCAGCAGCATGGCCGCCAGCAGGTATTGTTCCGAGTAGTAGCGGTCACGCCACTCCGGCGGATAGTCGTAGGGAAGAAAAATGTCGTGCAGGTGCACCAGAACGCCCGGCTGTAGACGCGGCAGCACGTCGAGGAACACCACGCTCACGTCGGAGTTGGTGAACACCCGGTGCGAACTGTCGATGAACAGCATGTCACCCGGCGCCAACTGGTCGAAGACCGCCAGTTCGACGCTCTCCAGCGGCTGGCGGATGATCTTTTCGCAGAGCGCGTCGATCTCCGCCCGCGGCTGGGGGTCGATGGAGATGATGCGGGTGCGCAGTCCGTGGTCGCGAACCGCGCGCCGCGCCACGCGGGTGGAAACTCCGGAACCCACTTCCAGGTAGTGCCGCGGGTGGTTGAGCGCCACCAGGCAGTAGAGACTGGCGAGGTCGAAAGGCGACAGCCAGCCGTTCACCCAGGAGGGTTCGAGGGGGACCGTCGACTGCGCGGGAAGCTGCAACAAGGAATCCTTGAATTCCCAGAATTTCTCCAGCGTTGCCTTGTAACCGGCGCGGTCCTTCGCGATCAGGTCGTGGAGCTGGGGATGCGGCGGTTTGCCGTACCCATAGCGTGCCAAGGGCGTGACGGGATAGTCGATGAACACGAGCTGCTGGCGTTTCAGCACCCGTCCGAAGTGATAGAGGAAGTAGAGCTCCGGACGGTGGCGCACGAAGTCCTTCAGCCGGTCGCGGATTGGTCTCGCCATGGGAACGCGGCGCCGATGCGGGTGAACGCCTAAACGGAAGCGCCATTATGGCACATCGGGTTCACCGGGCCTGGCGTGCGATCGTCGCGCGGTCGTACACCATATCCACAACAGCACGCGTTGGCGGCCCTGCGGGTTTTCGTTTAGAGTGGCAACAATGCGCTCGATCCTGCAACACAGGCCGCTGCGGCTGGTTTTCATCGCCAACACCGTCTCCATGGTGGGCAGCGGCATGAACATGGCGGCCGTGATTTGGTACATCCTCCAGGCCACCCATTCGGAAGTCGCGCTGGGCACCCTGATCGTCCTGCAAACGATCCCTGCGATGCTGATCATGCCGGTGAGCGGCGTCATCATCGACCGCGAGGACCGGCGCCGGCTGCTGATGGCACTGGACGCGGCGCGTGCCGTGGTGATCCTTATCGTCGCCGTGCTCGCCATTCGCCACCAGGCGCAGCTCTGGCAGGTTTATGCCATGGCGATGCTGGTGGCCAGCGGCTTCTGGATGTTCTGGCCCACCATTAATGCGCTCATCCAGGAATTGACGCCGGAGTCCCAGTTCGTCGCTTCCAACACCTTTCTTCTGGCGGCGGTGCAGGCGGGCTGGCTGATGGCCGGCGCGATGGTGGGGTTCGTGTACAACCATATCGGCCTGGGTGGCGTGCTGCTGATCGACGTCAGCTCCTACGTGGCTTCGTTTCTCTGTTATCTCGCGGTGAGGAAGGGCCGCGTGGTCGTGCGTCCGGCGGATGGGGTGGTCAGGCCGGCGGGCGCCCTGGCGCGCTTTTTTCATGAATTGCACGAAGGCATCGCCTACCTGCGAGTCAGGCCGCAGGTGGTAATGCTGGGGGTCAGCTTCGCCTGCTTCATCGGCGCCATGCTGGCGCAAGGCGTGGTCAGTGCGCCGCTGAGCGACCGCATCCTGAAGGCGGGAGCGGTAGGCTACGGCTGGCTGAATGCGGGATGGGCGATCGGCGCGTTCGCCAGCGCGTTCTACGCGCCGGTGGCGATCCGTGCGCTGGGAAAGCGGAGGGCCGTGGGATTTTCGTTCTCCCTTCTGGCACTCAGCCTGGTATTGCTCCCGTTCTCGCGCTGGCTGGCGGTGGCCGTGGCGCTGTACGCGCTGATGGGTTCGGGCCGAGGCGTCGGCGGTGTGGCCATCAATAGCAGCATCATGGAGTCGGTTCCGCCTCACTTCATGGGCCGCGTGCAGAACACCTTCATGTTCTTCGGGACCGCTCTGCAACTGGTGTTGGGATTCATGGTGGGCCTTGTCTCCCATCGCGTGGGATTGCTGTGGGGCTTTGTCATGATCGGTTCGGTCTATCTGTTGTCGGGATTGGCGGCAACATGGCCGGTGCGCGCCCAGGCCCCGCTCGAGTCCGTGGCTGGAACTACGGCCGACTGAGCCTTTCTGGTATTCTTTCCGGCTTTAGACGAGCTTCAGCGAGGATTTCCGATGCCTGAGAGCATGGAAGGACGTACTGCCGTGGTCTTTGGTGTGGCCAACAAGCGCAGCATCGCCTGGGCCATCGCGCAGCACCTGCAACAGGCGGGCGCGCGGCTGGTTATCACCTACCAGAACGAGCGGCTGGAGCAGGAAGCCAAGGACCTGATCGCGGCGCTGCCCGGCGCCGAGGCGTTCATGTGCGATGTGTCCTTCGACGAGCAGATCGACAAGCTGTTCGCCCAGCTCAAATCCCATTACGGCAAGCTGCACACGCTGGTGCACAGCATCGCCTTTGCTCCAGCCGATGAGCTCAAGGGAGCATTCCTGGCGACCACGCGCGAAGGCTTCCGCATTGCGCACGATGTGAGCGTCTATTCGCTGATCGCGCTGGCGCGTGCCGCTGCGCCCCTGATGGAGGACGGCGGCTCCATCCTCACGCTCACCTATTACGGCTCGACCAAGGTGGTGCCGCACTACAACGTGATGGGTGTCGCCAAGGCTGCGCTGGAGGCATCGGTTCGCTACCTCGCGCACGACCTGGGCCCGCGGCGCATCCGCGTCAATGCCATTTCGGCGGGCCCGATCAAGACGCTGGCGGCGCGCGGCATCTCCGGCTTCGGCGACATGCTCAAAGCGCACGCCGAGCGGGCGCCGCTGAAGCGCAATGTCGATGTCAACGAAGTAGCGGAGACCGCGGTTTTTCTGGCTTCCGACGCCGGCGCCGGCATCACCGGCGAAGTAATCTACGTGGATTGCGGCTACAACATCATGGGATTTTGAAGACAAAACCCACCCCGGAGACACGAAAGCACACAGGATCTGAATTCATTTTTCTCCGTGTCTCCGGGCCTCTGTGGTGAAGATGATCTTCCGATCGTTCTCGCCCAGGCGTTCGAGCGTGATCTCCACGTCGCGCTCGCGCAGAAACCGCAAGAACTTTTCGCCCCATTCGATCAGCACGACGCTGTTCTCGTCGAAGAGGTCGTCGAGGCCGAGCGTGTCCAGCTCGCGCTGCGTGTCCACCCGGTAGAGATCGACGTGATACACGATCACACCAGGCCCGCGGTATTCGTGAATCAGAGTGAAGGTAGGGCTGGTCACGTTCTCCTGCGAGGCCGCCTGGAAGCCCTCGGCAATGCCTTTGATTAGCGTGGTCTTCCCTGCCCCGAGCTCTCCCCGCAGCACCACCAGCTTGGGCGGGCTCAGGTGGGGAGCGAGGCGACGGCCGAGTTCCGTGGTTTCCTCCGCGGAGTGGGTGAGAAATTCCTTCATGGCCACGCGGGCGAGGACAGCTCGTTCAGCCACACATATTTTTCACGTGCAGTCGCCTGGACGCGGCGAATGGCCTCGCGCAGCGCCGGCAGCAGGTCGGTGGCTGTCAACGAGAGCTCGCCTCGCCGTTCGCGAGCCACATCGCCGGCCAGCCCGTGCAGATAAACGGCGGTGACGATTGCCTCCCAGGCGGGTGATCCTGCGCTTGGGCTCACTGGTTTTCTGTGCAGACCCTGCGCCCAAAGACTTGCGACCATGCCAGTGAGGATGTCTCCCATCCCGCCGGTCGCCATGCCGGGATTGCCGCTGTGGTTCACCCACACGCGCCCATCCGGCAGCGCGGTCAGGGTGCGATGTCCTTTCAGAACCAGCACCAGCTTGCGCTCCTGGGCAAATTTACGAGCGACAGCGATGCGGTCATCCTCCACATCGGCAATCGTGCCGCCGATCAGGCGCGACATCTCGCCAGGATGAGGCGTCAGCACCAGCGGGTGCGCCGCGCCATCCAGCTTCTCCACCGCGCCCTGGAAGGCGTTCAGGCCGTCTGCATCGATCACCATCGGCACGCGAAATTTCTCGACCAGCGTGCGCACGAACTGCGTGGTCTCGGCGTGACGCCCGATGCCGGGGCCGAGAGCGATCACCGACTTGCCCTGAACGAGAGCATCCATGCGGCCATACTCGAGAGCTCGCAGGGAGATCGTCCCAGCCTCGGTCTCTTCCAGTGGTTCGGTCATCAGCTCGGGCATGAAACCGGCGACAGTCGGCAATACCGAGCGCGGGCACGCGACCGTAGCCAGTCCCGCTCCCGAGCGCAGCGCTGCCATGCCGGCCATCGCTGCCGCGCCTGCCTTTCCCAGCGAACCGCCGACCACCAACACGTGTCCGAAACTGCCTTTGTGGGCTTCGGGATCGCGGGGCGAGAGCAGGCTCGCCATCTCACGCCAGGTGGGGACTTCCAGGCCCAGGTTGGAGACGATCGCTTCTTCGGGAGAGCCGATGGGCGCCACCATGATCGGTCCGCGAACTGCGCTGCTGAACAAGTGCGCCGGCTTGGGCGCAGTGAAGGTGACGGTGGCGTGCGCGGGCACGATGGGGTGGCTTGCATCCGGACTGGGCCGCATCTCGTCGGAATCGAGGCCCGAAGGGATGTCGATCGCAACCACAGGTCGGTCAGCCTTGGCAAAGGCTCCGATGGCATCCGCGTAGAATCCCTTCACCGGCGGACGAAAGCCTGTGCCCAAGATGCCGTCGATGAGCACGTCAGCCCGGTACACCTGCTGTGCCGCAGCGCTGCGCAGCTCTTCGTCATTGCGCGCCAGCACCGGCTGCAGCGAAAGCCGCTTGAACATCGCGGCAGCATCGCCCTTGAGCTCCCCGGGATCGGCCAGCAGCAAAATGGAAACCCGCATCCCGGCCTCGTGCAGCTTGCGTGCTGCGACGAAGCCATCGCCGCCGTTGTTCCCTTTTCCGCAAATGATGCCGATGCTTGCAGCGTTGGGATAGCGCCGCAAGACAAAATCTGCGACTGCTGTGCCCGCGTTCTCCATGAGCGTGAGTGAAGGCACAGCGAAGCGCGCGCTGGTGGCGCGGTCGATCTCGCGCATTTCGGAGGAAGTGACAATCTTCATCGGGTGCGCGCCGTGGCGGTGTCCTCGAGCCGGCGCAGGCTGGCGGGCTCGCCCATGGCGATCAGGTAGTCGCCGGCCTCGATGCGGTCCTCCGGCGCGGGATTGAAGCGCATGCCGGCGCCCGTGCGCTTGATGGCCAGCACGATTACGCCCATCTCCTGGCGGATGCGCGAACCCTCGATGGTTGTGCCGGCGAAGCTGGAACCGTTCTCCACCAGCACCTCTTCAATCTCCAGGTCGAGCTTGCCTTCGCGCGCCGTGGCGATGTCGAGGAAATCGAGTACGTGCGGACGCAGGAACGATTGCGCGATGCGGTGGCCGGCGAAAGTGTAGGGCGAGATCACTGTGTCAGCGCCGGCCGAGATTAGGTGCTTCTCCGCCTGTTCTTCGCTGGCACGGGCAATGATGCGCAGCTTCGGGTTCAAGCTACGCGCCGTGAGTACGATGTACATGTTGGTCGCGTCCGTGGTGGTGGCCGCGACCAGCCCGCGGGCGCGCTCGATGTGGGCATCGCGCAGGATCTTCTCCTGGGTGGCGTCGCCCACGAGCGTGAGCCAGCCTCCGTCGCTGTATTTCGCGAGCTTCTCGGGGTCGTTCTCGACCACGACGAAGGGCATAGACTCCCGCGCCAGCTCGCGCGCCGCGCTGCGTCCGACACGTCCGGCGCCGCAGAGGATGTAATGCCCCGAGAGCCGTTCGATATCGCGCTCCATGCGACGTTTTCCGAAGAACTGTCCGAGCTCGAATTCTAACAAAGCCTGGGTGGCAGTCCCGATGCCCAGAAACAGCAGGCCCACGCCCAGGATGATGAGGGTGACGTTGAAGACCCGGCCGGGGTGCGATAGCGGGTGTATCTCCTGGTAGCCAATGGTGGTGAACGTCGTTACCACCATATAGAAGCCGTCGAACCACGGCCAGCCTTCGATGAGGTGAAAGCCTACCGTCCCTGCGGCAACCAGCACCGTCAGCGCGGCTACGATGATCTTCAGGTTGCGCAGGGCCTTCATGGAGGAGAGTTTCAAGTTTCAGGTTTCAAGTTTCAAGGAAAAAAGCGGGACCGTCAGTTCGTCTAACCTGGCGGACGGCCTTCCGTCTGACTAGGTATTGTTTTATGGGCGACTCGGAAGGAATGCGGTAAGTCGGCAGCCACACTATTCGGGAACGTCATCCCGAGCGAGCGCCGCTGGTTTTGCGGCGCGAGTCGAGGGATCTGCATTTGGTTTTTTGTGTAAGACCGGAATCTCCTGATACCAGCCTTCGCTGAGATCGAGCCATGTCGGATTCGCGCGCTCGATCAGCGCCAATTTTTCTGACGTGACCAGCGTTAGACCTGTTTTTCCCGGTTGATCGCGGTTCTTATGTCGCTGTACCGTTCGAAATAGACCAGCCGCTCGATGTTGTAGCGGTCCGTGAATCCTGAGACTCGATGGTTCTTGTGCTGCCAAACCCGCTTTTCAAGTTTGCTGGTTACGCCGCTGTAGAGAGTGCGAGAGCGGCTGGCCATGATGTAGAAGTGGTACCGGCGCTCAGGATTGGTCATAAATGCAGATCCCTCGACTCGCGCTCGGTCGCCCGGCTCCCTCGCGCTTCGCTCGGGATGACGATCTTATAAGGTGAGGGCCGAGATCGCGAACGAGCCGGCCCTCAATCCGCCGTGGCGCGATTGCTGGCGGCTTTGCCGGCCGCCTGTACCCGGCTGTGCCGGGCTCCGTATGAAAAGTAAATGACCATGCCAATCACCAGCCAGACCAGCAGCCGCAACCAGGTGTCCCCGGGAAGGCTGACCATCATCAGCCCGGAGACCACGATCCCCAGAATGGGGACCAGCGGCACCAGAGGCGTCTTGAACGGGCGTGGCAGCTCCGGCCGGCGCACGCGCAGGACCCACACCCCGGCGCAGACGATTACGAACGCCAGCAAGGTGCCGATGCTGACCAGCTCGCCGAGAATGCCGATGGGAATCAGCGCGGCGAAGAAGGCGACAAAGATGCCGACGGTGATGGAGGAAATGTACGGCGTGCGGAAGCGTGGGTGCACCGCGCCGGCCCACTGCGGCAGCAGGCCATCGCGCGACATGGAGAAGAACACGCGCGACTGTCCCAGCAACATCACCAGCATCACGCTGCCCAGGCCGGCGATGGCGCCCAGCTTCACCAGAATGCTGCCCCAGCGAACGCCCGTGGCATCGATGCCCACTGCGACCGGGTCGGGCACGTTCAGCGTGGTGTAGGAAACCACTCCGGTAAGCAATCCCGACACCAGGATGTAGAGCACGGTGCAGATGACGAGCGAGCCGAGGATGCCGATGGGCATGTCCTTCTGTGGATTCTTGGCTTCCTGGGCGGCGGTGGAGACGGCATCGAAGCCGATATAGGCGAAGAAGATCACGCCCGCAGCCCGTGCGATCCCCGACCAGCCGTACTTGCCGAAATCGCCGCCATTAGGCGGGATGAAGGGATGCCAGTTCGCAGTCGCGATCGCCGGATGCGCCAGCACGTAACGGGCGGCGATGCCGATGAATACCAGCACGATTGCAACCTTCACGATCACGATCGCGGAATTGAAATCCGCCGACTCCTTGATGCCGATCACCAGGATCGTGGTGACCGCCGCGATCGCCAAAAACGCGACGATGTTGAACACCGCGGTCACGTGCGGCAGGCTGCCGGGATCGACGCCGTGTTTCTGCAAGGTGGGGAGGATGGTGGCCAGCCGCTCCCAGCGGCTGTGGTAGAGGACCAGGGCGGTCCCGGGGGTGGCTATCAATTGCGGCGGGATGTGAACGCCGAAATCCTGCAGGAAGCTGACCACGTACCCGCTCCATCCCGAAGCCACGGTGGCAGCGCCGAAGGCATACTCGAGGATCAGGTCCCAACCGATGATCCAGGCAAAGAGCTCGCCGAGTGTGGCGTAGCCGTAAGTGTAGGCCGAGCCGGCAATGGGGATCAGCGACGCGAACTCGGAATAGCACAGCCCGGCGAAGACGCAACCCACGCCCGCCACGATGAAGGAGAGCACGATGGCGGGCCCGGCGTACTGCGCCGCCGCCGCGCCCGTCAGCACGAAAATCCCCGCCCCGATGATGGCGCCGATGCCCAGGGTGATCAGGTTGACGGGGCCCAAGGCGCGCTTGAGCGTATGTTCACCGGCTTCTTCAGCCTCCTCACGAAGCATGTCCAGCGGCTTGGTCTTGAGCAGGTCAGCCATGCGCTCTCCTTTAGTAGTTAGTCGGCCGGGCTCGCTTGCGGGGCCAGTCCGGCCCGGCGCGTCAGAAAATACACGGGAATCCCCACCAGCACAATGATGAGGCCCGGCCAAGTGTACTGGGGCTTATATCTCAACAGCACGACTTCAATGAATACCGCCATCACGATATAGATCGCCGGCAGCAGGGGATAGCCAAACGCCCGGTACGGCCGCTCCGCGTAGGGCCGCGTCCGCCGCAGCACGAACAGCCCCAGGATGGTCAGGATGTAAAAGACCAGCACGGCGAAGATGATGTAGTCCAGCAACTGGCCGTAGGTCCCGGAAAGGCACAGGATCGAGGTCCAGATGGCCTGCACCACCAGCGCATACACCGGGGTCCTGTACTTGGGATGGACATGCGCGGCCTGGCGGAAGAACAGACCGTCCTTTGCCATGGCGTAGTAAACGCGCGCACCCGCCAGGATCAGCCCGTTGTTGCAACCGAAGGTGGAGACCAGGATAGCCACCGCCATCAACGCCCCGCCCACGGCGCCCAGCATGGCGATCATGGCCGCCGTCCCCACGCGGTCCTCAACCGCATACTGGATGCCGCGCGCCATCACCGTTGTACCCTGCGGGTCGCCGTGCATCGGCAACACATACATGTAGGCGAAGTTGGCCAGAATGTAGAGCGCGATCACTACCCCCGTCCCCAGGGCCAGCGAGAGTGGCAGATTGCGCCTGGGGTTCTGCACTTCTCCAGCGGTGAAGGTGACGTTGTTCCAGGCATCGGCGGCGAACAGCGATCCGACCTGCGCCACCGCCAGCAAAGTGATCACCAGCAAGAACGGTGAAGCGATGCCGAGGCCGGCATGCTGGGCGCCCACGCGCCAGAAGTCGTTGAAGTTGGCCGCCACCGCAGCGGGGTTGCGGAACAGCAATGCTCCGGCGATCACCAGCCCGAGCAGGGCCGCGGTCTTGGCAAAGGTGAAGACGTTCTGGATCGCCGCCCCGGTCTTGATGCCGAAGACGTTGACCACGGTAAGGGCCACGATGGTGAGGATGGCGATCAGGTTCTGGTTGTTCAGGCCGACGTGCATGTCGCCCAGCACCATCGGTCCGATGTGGATGGGCGGCGCCTTCCACAGGTGGATGATCCAGTTTGTGGAGGAAATCGAGGGGAAGAACACGCCGAGAAACTTGCCAAAGGCCACGCCCACGGCAGCGATGGTTCCGGTCTGAATAACCAGGAACAGGGTCCAGCCGTACAGGAAGCCCCACAGCGGCCCCAGCGACTCGCGCAGGTAAACGTACTGGCCGCCGGCTTTGGGCATCATGGCGGCAAGTTCGCCATAGGCCAGCGCGCCAGTGATGGTCAGGAATCCGGTCACCGCCCAGGCCAGGATCAGCAGGCCGGGAGAATCAACGAGACGGGCGATATCGGCGGAGACGATAAAGATGCCGGAACCGATCATGGAGCCCATGACCAGCGTGGTGGCACTGGTCAGGCCCAGCCCTTTGACCAGCTCCTGCTCTGGGGCAGTTTGGACCTGCGCCTGGCTGCTCATTTGTGTGCTTGTTTTACCCTAAAACGCGCAAGAATGCCTCAACAGAATTTGCGGGGTCGTGCAACAGGTCGGAGATGACGGCCACCGAATCCGCTCCCGCCTGAATCACCGAGGCACAGTTAACCCGGGTGATTCCCCCGATCGCGACCAGGGGCTTGCGGGTAGCCGCGCGAGCCCCACGAACCCCCTCGAGACCGACGACCGGATCGGGGCTCTGCTTGGAAGCCGTAGGAAACACCGGGCCGATGGCGATGTAGTCCGCCGCGGTCTGGTCGGCTCGCATTAGTTGTTCGACGGAGTGCGTCGAAACGCCTACCCAGAGCCGATCTCCGACGACCGCTCGCCCACCCTCCGGCGAAAGGTCCTCCTGCCCGACGTGAACGCCGTCGAAACCTGCCGCGAGGCAGAGGTCGGCACGGTCGTTCATGATGAGACGCACTCCGGCGCCGAGGGCCCGCCGCAGTTCGCGGGCGTCGCTCAGAATTTGGCGGCCGCTGCCGGTCTTGTTGCGGTACTGGATGAGCGTGGCGCCGCCCTTCACCAGCTCGCGAGCAAAAGCAGCCACGCGGGCTGCCGGGTCGCCGACGACGACGAGCAGAGTGCGATCGATGATGGCGTAAAGGCGAGGAAGCATTCTTCTTTCGTGGGCTTCAGCCCCTGAGGGCGGATGACAGAACTTGCTACCCTGCCAGAAAACCGCCGAAAGAAGCAAGGACACAGCTCACTAAAATTTTATCGAGGATCGGGAGAAAATGTGGACCCGCTAGGGGGATACTCGGTACTCGCTACTAATTCTTTCCCCGGGCCTTGAGCTTGAGCTGGCCGTTTCCCAGCTCGATGGAGTACTCGACGCTGGAGCAGCCATACTGACTGCGGATCTGGGCGGTCTTCTTCCACAAGAACTCGCGGAAGGAGTCGAACCCGGGACCAGGCTGAACGCCGGCGCAGCGCCGGGCTTCGACCAGTGCCTGGTAAAGCGCTTGCGCTTTCTCCAACTCGGCGCGGGGATCGGCGAATTCGAATTGCGGCGGCTTCGACCGGCGCGCACCCCCCTTTTCCACCAGCTCCAGCGCTGCCGCCGCCGCATGTTCCTCCTCCGACCGCAGTCCCTGGATGGCGAGCAGCGCGTCCTGTGGCCGCCGGTATCCCTCTTCTTTGATCTTCAGCTTGCGTCGCCACAGATCGCTGATTACGGCGTATTTCTGGGCCAGCGTGTTGTAACGGAACTGCTGCTGAAAAGTGAGAGCGCGGCCGTCGCTGTACTTCTTGATGACGTTGCGGACCCGCCACTCAAAGTCCTCCGGCGGTTTCTTCAAGCCGCCGGCAAAATACACGTCGTACTCGATTTTGAGTTTGCGGATGCTGTCATCCAGCAGGGTCAGTTCTTCGTCGACGGTCACGCGGGTCCCTTTGGGATGCAGCCTAGCACAGGCCCGCGCTCTGCCCAGGACACCGAAGTCGGTGGACGGCCGGTTAGGGCTGTGGCCGGTACGCCATTGGGGGAAAAAGCAGCCACGGATCAGCACGGATTAAGAACCGCAACAAATCCGTGATTATCCGTGGGAGTCGGTGGCCGCCGTTTCGCCAAATGGCTGAATGCCTACTTCACGCTGGCGGCCATCTTCTTGACCATGGCCAGCACCAGCTTGCGGTCGCTCTCGTTCAGGCTGGAAGAATAGCGGCGGACCTGCGACAGGAAGCGGACATCCTCATCGCTCAACTGCGGGGTTTTCCCCGGATGGCCGTCGTGGTGGGTATTCTCGGCGAAGAATTGGGCCAGCGGCAGCTCCATGGCGCCGGCGATCTTGGCGAGAGTGTCCAGGGAGGGGATGGTGTGGCCATTCTCGACGCGCGAGAGGTAGCAACGGAGCAACCCGGTGCGCTTCTCGATGTCGCCTTGCGACATCCCCTTTTGCAGGCGGTAACTCCGTATGGTCTCGCCGATGTTCATGCGGG
>JAHFUA010000147.1 GCA_023265315.1 Acidobacteriota bacterium
CTCGCTCGGTGAGTTGATCGCCCTCACCCGCCGGGCGCGTCTGTTCATCGGCGGGGATAGCGGCCCCATGCATCTCGCGGCGGCGCTCGCGGTTCCGGTGGTCGCCATCTTCGGGCCCACCGATCCCGCCCGCAACGGTCCTTATGGGACGCGCAGTATCACCCTGCGCCACGCCGCCAGCACGACTTCTTACACTCACCACGACCGGCCGGACGAAGCTCTGCACTCGATTTCCACCGAAGAGGTGGTACGCGCCGCCCTGCGGCTGCTGGAGGCTGGGCGATGACTGGCTGGAGCAGGATCGCGCGGCGCATCCGCGTGCCCGTCGGATTCGTGTTCGCGGCGTTCTATTTATGGCGGGCGCGGCCTTCCTGGACGTACATGGCGGCGGGCAGTGTCGTCGTCGTGATTGGCGTGGGGCTGCGCGCCTATGCCTCGGGATATCTGCGGAAAGCGAGCGAACTCACTACTACTGGGCCTTACGCCCACACGCGCAATCCGCTTTATCTCGGCTCGCTGATTATCGCTGCCGGATTCGCGCTGGCGGCGCGCAACCTCTGGATCGCATTGGCTATGGCGGGGATCTTCGTCGCCATTTACCTCCCGGTGATGGCCTTCGAAGAGCAGTTCCTGCGCTCGCAGTTTCCCGGCTTCGATGAATATGCCCGGCGCGTTCCCCGCCTGCTGCCACGACTACCACCCCAACGCAGCAAAACCGGCTTCGTTGGGGACCCCGGGCTCTCGGCGGCCACAGGCCCGCGCGGAGAGTTTTCTTTGCACCTGTATCTGAAGCATCGCGAGTACAATGCAGCGCTGGGGGCCGCCGCGGTCATGGCGGCCCTGATTTTCAAACTGCTGTGGTGGTCACGCTGATCTGATTGTCTAACCCTGGTGGGACTACTCTGGCCTCCAATCCGCGCGGTACTGTGGGCGCTGCTGGTTGCCGGCCTGCTCTCCTACCCCAGAACGCCAAAATCAGGCGGTCTGGGGGCCCCGGTGCCGGGGCAGACGGCGCCGCCGCAACGACCCGACCCCAGCCCCGGGGCCGTCATTGAATCCGAATCCCGCATTACACCGCCTCCGCCCGGGCACTCGTTCCCCAACGGGCAAGCGCTTTCCTACGACGTGGAGTGGCGCCTGCTGACCGCCGGCACCGCCACCCTGCGCCTGGATGCCTCGGGCAAGGAAGAGCGGGTGACGGCAACCGCCGATTCCACCGGCGTTTTCTCCGTGCTCTATCCCGTCCACGACCGCTTCGACGCCTGGTTTGATCCGCGCACCTTCTGCTCCCTCCGCATCACCAAGCACACGGAAGAGGGCTTCCGCCGGCTGGATACCTCGATCCGCTTCGACTATGCCCGCCACAAAAGCGTGCTGCAGGAAAAAAATCTGCGCAGCGGCCACAGCAAACAGGACGAGAACGACATACCCGGGTGTGTGACGGACGTATTGTCCGGCATCTTTTACCTGGGATCGCGCGCTCTGCAGGTCGGCCAGAGCTACACCTTCCCGCTAAACAACGGCGGCAAGACCAACGACGTACGGGCACGCGTGGAGGCGCGGGAAGAGATCAAGACGCCGGCCGGCACCTTCCACACTCTGCGGGTGCAGCCCGAGGCCTCCAGCGGCGTGGTCAAAAGCAAGGGGCGAATCTGGATCTGGTATTCCGACGACGCCAGCCACATCCCGGTGCAGATGCGCGCCCGCCTGTTCTGGGGAACGCTCACCCTGAGGTTAGCGCGGGTGGAGAAAAAGTGAGGTGACTTGGAAAGGGCGCGGCTTTCCCAGCGCCGTAGGTGCGCTCACTCTTGAGTTGTCATCGCGAGCGGCTTCAAGCCGCGAGGGAGCTTGGTTCTGCCGGGCACAACAAAAACGGAGATCCCTCGCGCTGCTCGGGATGATAATTGGGAGGAACTAACCTGCAGAACGCTACTGCAGGCGGAAGCGCTCCCGCATGAGCCGCTGCAAGCGCGGCTTGTAGATGATGTCGTAGGCGAATTCCTTGTCCGGGAACATGGCCAGGGCGGCGCGTTTGGTGTTGGCCACCAGCTCCGACGCCTGCTCCAGGGTAAGGCTGGAGTCCTGGCAGATCACCGACATCACCATGCTCATCATGATCTGGAGGCGGCGTATTCTTCGGTTCTCGTCCTCGATCTCGGCCTGACTTCGGGGTTCCTCTCGTCTCTCCGGAGTGTCCATTCGGCCCTCAAATAAGAATAATCCCGTACACCGGCGATTCCCCCGGGTCCCCGGCCAACCCGCTTTTGCTTTGCTGGAGTGGTGGGAGACATTGTTGGATGTCCACTCCGGGCCCGATGTTGTGCCCGCGCGGTGTGCCAATCCAGGATTCATCCCCGCCGGACTCTGGGCGCATCATACACCGCAAACGCGAGCTTTCCTCGCACCGGCGGCTTGCTTTCCCGATTACAATAGTAACTGCTCCAGTCTCCGCATGATTCCGGAGGTCCGCATGGATCCCAAGCCGCAGCCGCCGACCAAGCCAACTCCCCGCCCCGACGAACCCTTGGTGGACGTCTTTGGCACCAAGGAAGATTCCGAAGCCTTGGTGGTCCAGGGACTGCTTGACTCCGCCGGCATTGATTCGGTGATCGTGTCTCTGGACGCGCCGCAGGAAGTGCTGCCGGGAGTGGGTGGCGTGGTGATCCGCGTCGCGGCGGAGAATGCGGAGGAGGCGCGGCGGCTGATCGAGGAATACCGCGCCTCGGCCGAGCAGGCAACGGACGACGACGAGAAGGAAGACCTCAGCGGCCCGGCAGCCTAGGCTCGACGCCGCGCCCATCCAGATAGAAGGTCACGGCGCCGTGCGCGTCGGTGCGAAAGGTGGCGACGCCCGATCCTCCCAGGCGCGCCAGCACTTCCTGCCGCGGATAGCCGAAGGGGTTGTGAGCGCCCACTGAAATCACCGCGTAAAGCGGGCGCACCGCCGACAGGAATTCCGCGGTTGACGACGTGGCGCTGCCGTGATGCCCGACTTTCAGCAGATCGGCGCGCGCGTCTCCGTTGGCCGCCATCAGCCGCTCGATGCGTTTCTCCGCATCTCCCTCCAGCAGGGCCGCGGCCCCTCCGTAGCTCAGCTTGAGCACCAGCGTGTCGTTGTTCTGCGGACGCCTGCCGGGAGTCCAGTCGGGCGGCGGCGCCAGCACCTCCACGCCCGCCCCGCCGAAATCAAAGCGTGCTCCCGCGCGGAACTCCTTGATCTCCATCGCCTGCCGGCGCGCCTCCGCCAGCAGCGCGGCCAGTTCCGCGCTCTGGGGACGGACGCTGATCCACAGCTCGCGGGGATGAAAGTTGGCGATGACGGCGCGCATCCCTCCAATGTGGTCGGCGTGCGCGTGGCTGACGGCCACGGCATCCAGGTGCACCAGGCCCCGCGACCACAGGTAGGGCGAAACCACGTCCTCACCCAGATCGAAATTCGATCGCGGCTGACCGGTGAGCCCTCCGGCGTCCACCAGCAACGTCCGGCCCTGCGGCGAGACCACCAGCAGGGAATCTCCCTGGCCCACGTCCAGCGCGGTGACCTCCAGCATGCCAGGGCGCAGTTGCGGGGTGGGCGGTACCAGAGCGATCCAGGCGGAGGCAGCGAGCATCGCCGCCAGCCCGGCAGCAGCCAGCACGCGCCGGCGGCGCGCCGCGATCATGGCCAGCGCAAACGCCGCCCCAAACGCCAGCAAAGCCGCCGCCGTCGGAGTCGCCACGCGCAGTCCGGAGGCCCCTATGCCGCCCAGCAGCCGGACGCTGCCCGTGATGCCGTGGAGCGACAAAGTGGTCAGCGACGCCGGCAGCCACGCCAGCACTCTCGACAGATAGCTGAGCAACACTGCCAGCATGGCCATCGGAGTGAGCACGGCGGTGAGCGGAACGACGACCGAGTTCGATGGGACGGTCAGCAGAGCCGCGCGGTGCGCGTACACCGCCATGGGCGCGACCATCGCCATCTGCATTAACGCCGCGATCAGCAGCACCTCGCCCGTGGCTACCACAGCGCCGGCAGCCGCCGCCACCATCCAGAGCGCCACCTGCTCTCGCTTGCCCCCGGGAAGGAAGTAAGCCAGCCTTCCCGCGAGCAGGCGTACGTCGAGCCGCCACTGCGCCAGCCGTGGCTCCAGTTGCAGCTCATAGTCGGTGGATTCCAGAAACAGGAGTGCCCGCCGGTAGCGCTCCAAGCTGCGTTCCAGGAGCGGCATTCCGATGCCTCCGATGGCCAGCACAGCGATGAATGTCATCTGGAAACTGGGGTCGAAAAGCGCCCGCGGATCGAGCACCAGCAGCGCCAGCGCGGCGATCCCCAGCGCGTTCAGCGGCGCCCGCGAGTCGCGGTAGAGCAGCCGCGCCAGCAGGTAGATCCAAAGCATGAACGTGGCCCGCAGCACCGGAGATCCCAGGTCGGTGAGCAGGGTGTACGCGCCGGTGACCAGCATGGTCACGATGGTGGTGACGCCTTCACCCAGGCGCAGGCGGCGTAGCACCCAGAACACGGGGAACGCCATCAGCCCGACATTCATGCCGGAGACCACCAGGATGTGATAGGTGCCGGTGCGCTGGAAGTTCTGCCGGGTCTCGCGGTCGATGAGGGAGGCCTCGCCGATCAGCATGGCCGTGAGGATGGGAGCGTCGCGCGGCCCCCAGAGCAGGCTCATCTGCGCCAGCAGGCTGCGCCGCACCGCAGCGATCCACGCACCGGCGCGCGATCCCCCGCGGCCATCGAGGAGCTCGACCTCCGCCACCCGGGCCGAGCCCAGAGCGTCAATGCCCTGGCGCCGCAGGTAGCCTCGCGTGTCCATCGCGCCGGGATTGCCGTAGTTGCGCGGCAGACGCAGCCGCGCCCGCAAGCGGATCCGCTGCCCGTAGAGAAAGACCACAGGCGGTCCGCCGGACTCTGCGTCTTTCGCCGCATGGTAGATCGTCAGCCGGATTCCGCCGGCCACCGGCGCCACGCGGCCTGGTTCATACGCAGCCGACTCGGCCGCCAGGTCGATCCTCTGTTGCGGGCTTCCGAACCGGCCCTCGCGCAAAGTGCCGTCGCGCAGGAGGTAGCCGGTGACCGTGACCGGCCCGCGCTCACAGAATGCCGCCAGTTCGTTGGGGGCGCCGGCCGCGCCCTCCAGTTCGAAGGAGAGCGCGCCCACACACACCAGCGTGCCCAAGGCGAGCGCCACCGCTGCCGCGAGGCGCCGCCCCAGGAAGTACGCCGCCGCGCCCAGGAACGCGGCCGCGGCCGCCGTCCACCACAACGACGGCCGCCACGCGTATGCGCCCAGCAGGATGCCGGCCGCGAATGCCAGCGCGGCCCAGAAAACCGGCTGGCGCGTGGCTGGCAGGGAACGCGGCATGCAGGACGGTGATGATATGCATGCCCGCGCGCGAGGCAAGGGGCCATTCGGCCCTAAGCTCTAGCGGACGAGCTGGAGCAGGCTCTCGATGTGGAACGTTTGCGGGAAGAGATCGACCAGGTGCGCCTCTTCGATCCGATAGCCGGATCCCGTCAGTACCGTCAAATCGCGGGCCAGCGTGGCGGGATCGCAGGAAACGTAAGCGATCCGCGGCATGCCGCTGTCCGCCAGTAGTCTCGTCACCTTTTCGGCCAGACCGGCTCGCGGCGGGTCCAAGACAATCAGATCCAACGGCCGTTCAATGTTTCCCACGAAGCGCTCGACGGGCTCGCGGAAGCAACGCACGTTTGCCGGGCAGTTTTGCTTCAGGTCGTGAAAGGAGAGCGGAGCAGATTCAACTGCCCCGACTTCGCGGAACTTCTTCGCCAGTGCAACCGAGAACAGGCCAGTCCCGGCGTACAAATCGAGCGCATAACCTCCCGCCCGGCCCCCAGTCACCAACTCCACCAACTTGTCGATGAGGAACCGGTTGGTCTGGAAGAACGAGCCGGCGCTGACCCGGTAGCTGGCGGTCGAGGTCGAATACAGCAGGTGGTCCGCGCCAAAGGTCTGCTGCAACTCGGCGGGGATGTGCTCGCGCTCGAGCACGCCCTGCCCGGTTGTGTGGAACACGGCAACGCCGGTTATCTGCGGCATGGCCGCGCGCAAGGCCCGCACGAATTGCAGCAGGTCAGACTTCCGGCCTTGGCGCCAGCCCCTGTCTTCGGCCGTCAGCTCGGCCAGAAGCTGAGTGTCGTCGGCGTTGGCAAAAAATTCGATCTCGGTAACGTCGGTGCTCACTTTGTCCGTGCGCCCGAGCTCCCAAAGTGCAGCGATAGCGCGGTTGATGAGCGGCGAACTGATCGGACACTGCTCCACCGCCAGCAGTTCGCTCCAGCGCAGCCGGTTGTAGCCCAGCACGAACGGGCGCGTGCGCAGCCGCAGGCGTGCGCGGTTGCGGTAATTCCAGGGAGGCGAAGCATGCACGCGGATTTCCTGCGCGAGTTCGATTTTGCCGACACGGCGAAGCGTTTCCCGCAGGATCGCCGACTTAATTTGCAACTGATGCTCATAGCCTGCGTGCTGGTAATGGCAGCCGCCGCACTCCCCAAAGTACGGACAGCCGGGCTGGACCCGCTGCGGCGAGGCTTCCAGGATCTTCTCGGCGCGGGCACGCGCGAATCCCGGCTTCTGCTCGGTGATCTCGGCCTCGACGCGCTCACCTTCCAGCACGAAGGGCAGGAACACCGCCTTGCCGCGCGCCTTCTCGTCCGCCGGCAGGCGCGCCAGGCCGTTGCCGCCATAGATCAGTTTGTCGATGGTTAGGAGCAAGCTAGCTCTTGGCTTTTGGCCGGTTTGGCTGAGTGCTGAATGCTGAGTGCTGAAAACTACATGTAGAACAAGCTCAGCCGCGGCAGCCCGTGACGCTCCAGCAGCATCTTGTGGACATACTGTTTGTGCAACTGTTCGATCTGCGCCCCGGGCATCTTGCTGCGGTAAGGGGCGATCTCGCGGTCGGCTTGCGCGCGCAGGGCCACCAGTTCCTCATCCGGCGTGCCCGCCAGCAGGACCGCGAACAGCTTTTCCTCCATGACCGTCAGCCGGCGCTCCAGGTCTTCGAGCTTGGGAGCGGTGGAGAGCCCCGAGGCCAGCTCGCGCAGCGAACTCGCTGTCTCGCTAGCCAGCGGACGCGCCGCCTCCGGCAGCTTCGTCCGCTCGATGTGCGCGGCATTGCGCGTCAAGTAAGCGGCGATCTCGCCCGGCTCGAACGCGGCACGCTTCTCGGACGGCCGGGCTGCTCCCACCGCAGCTTCCTTTATGTACGCGGCTGCGGCCAGCACCTCCTGCGAACAATAGGCCAGGCCATTGACCTT
>JAHFUA010000043.1:0-14306 GCA_023265315.1 Acidobacteriota bacterium
GTTCTTCGCGTTGCGTCGAATTGAACCACATGCTCCACCGCTTGTGCGGGCCCCCGTCAATTCCTTTGAGTTTCAGCCTTGCGACCGTACTCCCCAGGCGGAATGCTTATCGCGTTAGCTACGGCACAATCGGATTGGATACCGATCACACCAAGCATTCATCGTTTAAGGCTAGGACTACCAGGGTATCTAATCCTGTTTGCTCCCCTAGCTTTCGCGCCTCAGCGTCAGTTGTGGTCCAGCGAGCCGCCTTCGCCACTGGTGTTCCTCCCGATATCTACGCATTTCACCGCTACACCGGGAATTCCACTCACCTCTCCCACACTCCAGCACGGCAGTTTCTCCTGCAGGCTCTGAGTTAAGCCCAGAGGTTTCACAAGAGACTTACCGCGCCGCCTACGCGCCCTTTACGCCCAATAATTCCGAACAACGCTCGCCCCCCCCGTATTACCGCGGCTGCTGGCACGGAGTTAGCCGGGGCTTCTTCCACCGGTACCGTCAGTATTCGTCCCGGTCGAAAGGAGTTTACGTCCCAAGGGACTTCATCCTCCACGCGGCGTTGCTGCGTCAGGGTTTCCCCCATTGCGCAAAATTCCCCACTGCTGCCTCCCGTAGGAGTCTGGACCGTGTTTCAGTTCCAGTGTGGCCGTGCGCCCTCTCAGGCCGGCTACTGATCATCGCCTTGGTGGGCCGTTACCCCGCCAACTAGCTAATCAGCCGCGACCCCCTCCTCCAGCGAATTGCTCCTTTGATCCGCAGGAATTCCACCCGCGGATGTTATGCGGTATTAACCCCGGTTTCCCGAGGTTATTCCCCACCGGAGGGCAGGTTAGTCACGTGTTACTCACCCGGTCGCCACTTTACTCACGGAGTTGCCCCCGCTTTCTCGTTCGACTTGCATGTGTTAGGCACGCCGCCAGCGTTGATTCTGAGCCAGGATCAAACTCTCGTTTGAAACCTGATCGCCTGCCCCGAAAGGCAGACGTTGCCGTTCGCCCCGAACCGGAGCGGACGGCTAGTTTTGTGAGATCGCTCGAACAGAGACCCAAACGTCTCAATTCAAACGGGGTCCCCACCACGCTTGCGCGTGATGAGGTCGTTCAATTTCTCACGACTGGCACGTTCAACCTGTTGTCAAAGACCGTTCCACCGGACGCCTGAGCGGGGTGGTTCAGTCGGAGTGGACCCCATGGCCCACGTCCTCGAAACCCCCGGCACTCGCCTCAACGGCTTGCGCTGGGAAACCTTTCAACTTTACCGCGAATCGCGGTGCTCGTCAACTCGCGCCACCGCCGTTTGGCGGCGCACGAATCAAAATTGCCACGTCCATTTATGGGCGCACATCGCCGTAAGGCAAAGATGCTGAATAAAAGATCTTTTGGAGGTCTTGCGATCGACGCTTAACCCTTCGGGAATCTCTGTTCCCGAATACAGGCCCCGTGGCCGGGACCGATTTGTTACGCTTACTATTTTATCAGATGCGCCGAGTTTGGCAAGCGGGATTCACTCTCGCCAGAAGCGATTCGCCCCGTTGCCCCGGCCACCTCGGCCTAGAACGGCATACGCAGAGTCAGGATCCAGTTGTGATTGAACTGATGGAAGCGGGATGCCGCGATCTGCACTCCGCCGCCCAGAGTGAACCCGAGGCGATTGCGAATCGGAAAGCCCCCCAACACGACGCCCGGCGTGAGAAACACCTGTTTTTTCTGGCCATCGTTGTTGCCGTCCGGCCAGAAGGTCGCGTTAATCTCCAGTTCCGGCCAGATCTTCCTAAATACCTGGTATTGGAAGGCGCTGTTCCAGAGCACTGGGTGCCCGAAGTGGAAGGCATCGGCGGTCGGGATATTCAGGCCGAACGTGGTCTGCACATCAAAGTTGTGCCAGCCCTTGCCGAAAGCGGCGGTGGGTGTAACCACCGCGTCACAGGGAGGCGCGATCTCATACGACCACCAAGATGTGCAGGTGTGGTAATGCCGTTAACATATGATTCTAGTCGCTATGTCAATTCGGATTAATCCGTACATCCGCTACTCAGATTCAGCCGATCTGGGCAGGCTCGGTGGGAGAAAGAGAGAGAGCCAAAGATCGTAGCAACCCCGGGCGGCGCAGGCCCCGTTCCGCGCTTGCTTCCCCGATAATCGTTGCCCTAGAGGTGCTGGAAGGGCGACGGTGTCGCATTTAACAAAATCCCCCCGGTCGGTTAAGAAATGGGATTGGTTCTGAATTCACAACAAGCAGGGGAAAGCCAGTCGCGAACTACGCGCACCGCAACAGAGGTTCACGCGCCCGCCGTGATCGCGCCGCTGAGGGTCTAATCCTTTCGATTGGCAATGGCGCCGTTCCCCTCTTCCCGCAGCTCTTCTTCCTTGTCATAGTTCGATTGCGGTGTGGTTGCGCAGAGAGGGAATCATGGGCAACGGATTCGAACCGACAGCCTCCAGCGCCGACGTCGCCCGGGCGGCGCAGGGAGCGGTCGCGGCGCGGCCGAAAACCACGGTACCGCTGCGCGCGCTGGCGCGGTTAAAGTCGGGCGCGCGCTGGTTCTACTGGGTGGCGGGGCTGTCGCTGGTGAACACGGCAGCGACGTTCGCCGGCGGCCATGTGCATTTCGTGGTCGGGCTGGGCATCACCCAGGTGGTGGACCTGGTGGCGCGCAAAGCCGGGGCTGCGGCCCTGCTACCGGCGCTGGTGATCGACGTGATGATCGCGGGCGCATTCCTCATCCTCGGCCTGTGGTCGAGCCGGTGCAACCAGTTTGCCTTCGGGGCCGGCATGCTGCTCTATGCCGCCGACGGTGCGCTGCTGTTGCTGGCGCACGATTGGCTGAGCGTCGCCTTTCACGGGCTGGCGTTGTTCTACATGTACCGCGGCTATGCGGCGGCGCAGCAGCTCCGCGGCCTGGCCGAGCTGGGAAGAGCCCGCGCCTCGGCTTCGATGGGGTAAACGGAACTTGCGTGCGAGCGCAGGGGGTCCTTCGCTTCGCTCAAAATTTCCCCTCGACTCCGCTCGGGGCAGGCTCTGCGGGCTCCCGCTCCTCCACCCCATCCCGCGAAAACCGCGCATGCTGGGGACCCCGGCTTCGCTCACGCCTCAAGGTGTAACATACCCAGACCTATGCGGCTGATCCTCCACTGGCTGTTGAGCGCGCTGGCGCTGATGATCGTGGCCCACCTGGTGCCCGGGTTCTACATCCGCGGCTTCGGGTCGGCGCTCATCGCCGCGCTGGTGATCGGACTGGTCAACGCCACGCTCGGCTTGTTCCTCAAGGTGGTGACCTTTCCGTTCATCATTCTCACCCTCGGGCTGTTCTGGTTCATGATCAATGCGCTGATGCTGATGCTGGCCTCAAAGCTGGTTCCCGGGTTCATGGTTAGGGGATTCGGGCCGGCGTTCTGGGGTGCCATTGTGCTGGCGCTGATCAACCTGCTTTTCCGGGAGCTGCTGCCCAGGCGCGAGCGGATGTGATCAGCCGAGCGGCCGAAGCTTCCCCACAAGCTCCGTGATGTCGTTGTGCTGGAAGAGGCGGATGGCGGCGATGCCGGCGGCGCCAGCTTCAAGGCAAGCGCGTGCGTTCGCGAGCGTGATGCCGCCGATGGCCAGTACCGGCATGTGGCCGACCAGACAGGCGGCGCGCAAAGCCTCCAGGCCGACACACAACGACGTTCCCACCTTCTCGAAGACCGGTCCAAAGACGGCGAAGTCGGCGCCCTGGGCTTCGGCCAGGCGGACTTCCTCGGCGGTGTGGCAGGAAACGGCGATGATGACGTTTCGCGTTGCACGTTTCACGTTTCGCGACAGGACCGAGGACCAGACGGCCCGCGCGTCGGAGGCGGGAACATCGTCGGAGGGCAAGTGGACGCCGTCGGCACCTGCGGCGAGGGCGACGTCAGAGCGGGAATTGATCAGAAGCCGGGTTTCTCGTTTCTCGTTTCGCGTTTCACGAACCATGCCGACGACTTCCCGTGCCAGTGCTTCCAGCTCGCGGGCTGGCAGATCTTTTTCGCGGAGCTGGATGTAGTCCGCACCGGCGCGGGCGGCTTCCGCGATCTTGGCCAGCAGCAACTCACGGCGGCGCGGCTCAGGCCCGGGAAACTGTTTGCGGTCGGTGATGTAGTAGAGCAGCACTCAGCAGTCAGCACTCAGCCAAACATTATAAGTACCGAGTACCAAGTGCCCAGTGGCGGCTTTTAGCTTTTGGCCAAAAGCCAAGGGCTAAGAGCCCAAAGCCGAATTGAATCCGCGTTGATCCGCGTTAATCCGCGGCGAAGGATTTACCCGCGTGTTTTGGCGATTTCGGGCGCGGGTTCGCGGCGGGGACGCGGCTCTTGCAGGTGGTACTTGGTGAGGCCGAGGCGCAGGATCTCGAACGCCTCCTCGGGAGTGTCGGCCGTGCAGTACAGCTCCTTGTCGGCGGGGGAGATCGTGCCCGCCTCGATCAAGGCATCGAAGTTCAGGGCGCGGTCCCAGTACTGCTTCCCATAGATCAGCACCAGGATGCGCTTGGCCAGCTTGTCGGTCTGGGCGAGGGTGAGGATCTCGAACAGTTCGTCCAGCGTGCCAAAGCCGCCGGGGAAGATCACCAGGGCTTTGGAGAGATAGGCGAACCAGTACTTGCGCATGAAGAAGTAATGGAACTCAAAGTTGAGCGAGGGAGTCACGTAGGGATTGGGCATCTGCTCATAGGGCAGGCGGATGTTGAGCCCGATGGTTTTGCCGCCGGCCTCGCGGGCGCCGCGATTGGCGGCTTCCATGATCCCCGGCCCGCCGCCGGAGGTGACCACAAAGCGGTAGCGCTTGGAGGGGATCCCCATCGCCCACTTGGTGAGCATGTGGGCGAGCTTGCGGGCATCTTCGTAATAGCGCGCCATCTCCACCGCCTTCCTTGCCCGGTGGATGCGCTCCTGCGCCTCGGGAGGCGCGTGCAGGCGCGATCCCGGCTTCTGCAGCACTTCCAGCGCGCCTTCCGCGTCCGAGCGGCTGTGGAAGCGGGCCGAGCCGAAGAAGACCACCGTATCCTGGATCTTCTCCCGGCGGAAGCGGGCCAGCGGTTCCGCATACTCGGCGAGGATGCGCAGGATGCGCCCGTCGGGGCTGGTGAGAAACGGACGGTTCTCGTAGGCTAGCGGCGCAGCACGCAATTCAGAGTTGGCAGGGTCTTCGCTCATGGTCGTTCAAGGTTCTCAGGACGATTTCCGGATGCGGGGAAGTTCTTTGTAGCGCACGGCCTCCCCGATCCCAAAGCCGATATTGATGAAGCCCAGGCCGGAGACGAGGCCGCGCAGGAAATAATTCTGCAGGAAGAACCCCAGCTCGGGGTAAGCCAGCAGGAGATGGTTCTCCCTCCATCCCCGGGTCCAGGGGAGCACTACCAGGACCATCCCCAACTCGATGAAGAAGGCCACGCGGATGACCACCCAGATGCGCAGGAGCCAAAGCGGCGCGGCGGCAGCCGGCGACGGCGCGGCGCTGGAAGCTGAGTTGCGGGTTGGGGGGAATTCGCTGGTGGACAACGGTGCTGGCTCCACGCGGTTGGGTTTTTCGTTCGCCTTCACTGGGAGCGAGCCGTTCGGGGGATCGACACAAACCCTGTGGTCGGTGCGGCTCGCGTGCTTCGGCGCGGAATCCATGGCAAGGGATTCTACGCTTTCAGGGTTTTGATGCGCTCGGCTACGTCGCGGTAGTCGATATTATTGGCATAGACTTCCATGAAGTTGTCGAGCGCCGCCTGCCGGTTGCCGGAGGCTTCGTAAGCGGCGGCTATCTCATAGTACACGGCGATGCGGGTTTCCTCATCCGCCGCCGGCAGTTGCACCGCACGCTGGTACCACTTGATGGCGGCCTGGGGCGCGCCCTTGTTCATCAGGCACTCCGCCAGCCAGGTATAGACCTGCAGGACGTGGGGGAATGTCTGTCCGCGGTCGATGGCCTGGCAGACCTTCTGCAGTTCCCCGATGGCTTCCTCGAGCAGACCCATTTCCTTGAAGGCGACCCCCAGGTTGTAATGGGTTTCGGGATCCTGTTCATCCGCGGTGGCGCCCTCCGCTTCCATCTCTTCTTTGAATTCTCCGAAGATATCAGCCAGGGCCGAGCCCGGCTCCTGGGGCGGCAGCGGGGTTGGCGACATCTGCGGCGTGACGATGGTGGCGGCAGCCGCCGGCACCACGGGCAGGGAAACCGGTTCGGGCGGGAAGGCGCGTGGCGTGGTGACCACCCCCAGTCGCGGCGCCGAGGGCGGGGGCGCAGCGACCGTCGGCGGCGCGCTGGTGGCGGGTGCGGCGGATGCCGAGGGTGAGGGCGTGGCGAGTGTAAGGTCTTCCCCCAGCGTTTCCTGGAGGTCGAGCACCATTTCCTTAAGGACATCGCCACTCTGGGGCGTGCCAGGCGCTTCCGCGACCGGTTCGCAGACGGCCGGCCGCGGTAGCGGAGCCGGGACTGCGCTCGCCACCTCGGGCTGGACTGGGGGTTCAGAAACGGGTGGCCCAACCGGCAGCGGGGGTGACGCCTCGATGCCCAGCGCCGCGGCGTCGAACACCAGCGTGGCCACGGTCGATTCCGGCGCCGGCTCCTCTTCCACTACTTCGACTTCGGGTGCGGCTGCGGCGGCACTGCGGGAGGTTTCGACCTGCCGGCGGAATTCTTCCAGCTCGGGGATTCCGGGGGCCAAAGCCGCGCATTTCTCGACGGCCGCCTGCGCCTCCTCCCACATCCCCTGCGCGCTATAGAAGCGGATTTCTTCCAGGAGATCGCCGACCACGTCCCCTGCCCGGGCGGCCTCGGCGGCCTTGCTCCCGATGAAATGCGAGTTGGCAAGGTGATCCGGTGGCTCGACCGCGGTCATCTCTTCCCATTCCTGGGAGGCGTCGGTCTGCGGCGGGCCGGGCTCGGCGAGTTCCACGGCCTGCTCCCTGGAGCCGGGCTCAACCCCGGCAGAGGCGGGCTGGGGAAGGTCGGGGTAGTCGGGAACCGGCTCGCCCGCCCGCTGGTGGTATTTGGCGGACATCTCGCCGTACTGAGCGGCGAGTTGGTGGTGGCCGGCCTGGCTATACACGGCGCGCAGGATGTCGCAGCAGCGCGCCGCCTCGCTGTAGCGCTCGGCCCGGACGTAGAGCGAAGCCAGGCGCTGGTTGAGCAGAGCATCCCGGGGGGCCGAGGGCAGCGCCGCTTCCAGCGGGGCGATGGCTTTCGCCGGCAGGTTGTAGGAATCCAGCAACTCGGAGTCGGTGAGGGCGGTGCGGATGGCGCGCGCCAGCTCGGCGGGATATTCCTGGTCAACCGTAGGAGCATCGATCTCCAGTTCGTCGACCATCAAGGCCTGCGCGCCCTCATCCCGGGTGAGGGGACGGGTGGCGGCATCGTTGCCCAAGCGGACGCAAACCTGCTTGTAGTTCTGCGCGTGTAGCGGATTCTCCGGCTCCAGCGCCGCCAGTTGCTGGTAGAGGTCGCGGGCGCGGGCCAGTTCTCCCGCCTGCACCAGCGCATGCGCCAGCAGTTCCATGACCTCGTTGGAATGAGCGGTGTCGCCGGCTTTACGGCAGAGCCTGAGCACCAGTTCCAGCGCCGCGGGATCGTGGTTCAGGTGGGCGGGGGCGACGGCCACCTTGGCCAGCAGCCCGTCGCGATCCTGGGCCAGCAGCCGGTCGGCGTGTTGCTCGTAAAGCCGCAGCGCCGCCTGGTGCTGGCCGGCAGCCATCAGATGGTCGCCGCAACGGGTGATTCCCGACAGATCGTTGTGAACGTTCAGCAGTTTGCTGGCGATGGGCAGCGCTTCGGAGGTGTTGCCCATCTGCAGGTGGACGCGCAGCAGCGCCCGCAGAGCGTCGGGTTGCGAATCGAGGTCCGGGACTTTCTCCAGGTACTGTACGGCCTTTTCGGCGTTGCCAGTTTCGGCGGCGATCTGGCCGCGCAGCATCGCGGCCGCAGCGTGACCGGGATCCATCGTCAGCAGGCGCTCCAGCGCCTCGTCCGCCGCTTCCATCGCTCCCCGGCGGAACAGCGACTCGGCGGCGGCGAAGAAGATGTTGCACGCTTCTTCTTTACTGCCCAGCTTGACGTAGAGGTCGGCCAGCTTAGCCTGCATGGCCGCGTTCTCCGGATCCAGCTCCAGCATCTTGCGGAAGATCTGTGAGGCCTGCTGGTTATCGCCGGAGCGCAGGCAACGGTCGGCGATGCTCAGGTATTGCGCGCGGGCGTCGTTGTACAGGCCCTGTTGCGCATACAGTTCCGCCAGCTTGAGGATGCAGTCGGTGGCCGCCGGATCCAGCTTGGTTAGCTTCTTGTAGATGGCGATGGCTTTGACAAAGAACCCGTCGCCGGCATAGGCCTCGCCCACTTGCTTGAAACACTGGAGTGCTTGCGTGGTGTGGCCCAGACGGGCGTAAAGGTCCCCGACGGTGTTCATCACCGTCAGGTCCTTCGGGTCCTCTCTGGTGACCTTGAGGTATTCGGCAATGGCGTTCTGCAGCTTGCCCTGCTGCACGAACTTCTCCGCCGCGGCCAGGACCTTCGTTTTGTTGAAGCCGAACCCGAGTGCCATAAACGGTACTGCACCCGCGCATGCCGTCAGGCAAGCTCACGCGCAGGCGGTCGGAGAAACTCCGACAAGAATTGCGGAGCCTGCCGTAAAAGTAGCATGAAAACTCCGCTGCCGGTTCGGTAATTGCACCTTCGTCATCCCCGCTGTCCGTGCGAAGCGGCTGCGCCTGCAATCACATACGCCGAGCGGCGGAGAGGTATCCGGGAGGGCAACGGCGGGCTCACTTCTGTAATCGCCAACGCGCTGGTGGGAGCGCGGGGCTTCACGGCTCCAGCGGCTGCCCCTCAATCAGATGTCATTCTTCCGCCGACCAAAGGGAGGCGGGAGAATCTGACGATGTGGTTGGCGCAACCCGATCTGGTGGTGCAGGCCCTCCGCCAGATCCTCCGCTCGCCTTCGGCTCGCGAAGGATGACGCCTTCAATACGAGGGAGGGACTTCCTGCGCCACGGCCGCGGAAGACGCCTCACCTTGCTTCCCAGCCGCTGCTGAATTCAAATAAGGTCATTGGCCATGCCCAACCTGAGATGGTTCCCCGCGGTCCTGCTGTTTCTCTTGAGCGCCCTGTCGCCGGCGCAGCAGGTCGAAAGCAAACCCGCAGATCCCGCTGCCGCTTTCCGCGACGAAGCCTTCGTCTTTGAACAGTTGCGGACGGTGGTGCGCTTCGAGAACGACGGCAGCGCGCGCCGCCAGCAGACGGCGCGGGTGCGCGTCGAGAGCGAGGCGGGGGTACAGCGGCTGGGACAGCTCGTCTTCGGCTACAGCTCGGCCAATGAGCAGATGGAAATGGGCTATGTGCGGGTACGCCGCCCGGACGGCACGGTGATCGCCGCCACCGCCGCCGACGTGCAGGACTTGCCTTCGCCAGTGACGCGGGAAGCGCCCGTGTACAGCGACTTCCGCGAAAAGCACATCACCGTGCCGGGACTGCAGCCGGGCCAGGAGCTGGAATACAGCATCACCATCCGTACGGAAAAGCCGCTCATGCCCAACCAGTTCTGGATGGAGTACAGCTTCGAGAAGCAAACTATCGTGCTCGACGAACAACTGGAAATCAATCTGCCGCGCGAGCGCGCCATCAAGCTGAAGACGCTGCCGGGGTTCGAGCCCGAGGTCAGCGACCAGGGCGACCGCCGCATCTACCGCTGGAACCGTTCCAACCGCAAGCGCGAGTCCGACGTCGGCAAGAAGAACAAGCCGAAGAAGCCAGAACGGCCCGACATCGAGCTGAGCACCCTGCGCAGTTGGGACGAGGTGGGCCGCTGGTACTGGGAGCTGCAGAAGGAGCGCATCGCGCCCACCGCGGCGGTGCGCGCCAAGGCCGCGGAACTCGTCCGTGGCAAGACCACCGAGCTGGAGAAGATCGAAGCGCTGTACGATTTTGTCGCCAGCAACTTCCGCTACATCAGCCTGTCCTTCGGCCTGGGACGCTACCAGCCGCACCCGGCGGGCGAGATCCTGGGCAACCGCTACGGCGATTGCAAGGACAAGCACACCCTGCTGGCGTCGTTGCTGGAATCGGTGGGCCTGCACGCCTATCCCGCGCTCATCAACAGCAGCCGCGAGATCGATCCCGACGTGCCCTCGCCCTCGCAGTTCGACCACGTGATCACCGCGGTCCGGCTGCAAGACGGATACGTGTGGATGGACACCACCACCGAGGTCGCGCCCTTCCGGCTGCTCGCGGTTTCGTTGCGCAACAAGAAAGCGCTGGTCATTGCCGCTGCCGGCGCAGCGGAGCTGGTGCGAACCCCGGCCAACCCGCCCTTCCCCAACCGTCAAGTCATGGAAGTGGAAGGCAAGGTCAGCGAACTGGGCAAGCTGGAGGCAACGGTGCGGCAGACGGTGCGCGGCGACAGCGAACTGGCGCTGCGCACGGCTTTCCGCCGCGCCTCCTCCAGCCAGTGGAAGGAGCTGGTCCAGACCCTGAACGTGTTCTACGCCCTGCCCGGCGAGGTGAGCGAGGTCCGGGCCGATGATCCCGCCGACACCCGCCAGCCCTTCCACTTCCAGTACCGTGTGTCGCAAGCCAACTACCTGGACTGGTCGGCGCGCAAGACGCAGGCCGCCCTGTTCCTACCCCTGCTGGGGTTGCCCGAGGTGGATAGCGAAGCGGCGGACAAGGAGGCCGAGCCACTGCGCCTGGGAGCGCCGGCGGAGGTGGAAGCGCGGCTGAAGTTGGAGTTGCCGCGCCGGTATGTGGCGCGGGCGCCGGTCGCGGTCGCGGTCAAGCGCGACTACGGCGAGTACCGCTCCACCTACAGCGTCGAAGAAAACCGGGTGACGGCGGAGCGCGTGCTAGTGACGCGGGTGAGCGAACTGCCGGCCTCGCGCGCCCGCGACTACCTGGCATTTCGCCGCGCCGTCCGCTCCGACGAGGAGCAGAAACTCCAGCTCGAAACCACTGCGGCCGGCACGCCGGCCATCCCCGAGAACGCCAAGGCCGAGGACCTGCACGACTCCGCCCTGGCGGCCCTCCGCAACCGCCATTACGAGCTGGCCATCGAGTTGCTGAAGCGCGTGCTGGCGCTCGAACCCAAGCACAAGTATGCGTGGAACAACCTGGGACGCGCCTACCTGGGGATGCAGAAGAGCGAAGACGCCATCGGCGCCTTCCAGAAAGCGATCGAGGTCGATCCCTACGACGAATTCGCCTACAACAACCTGGGGCTGGCGTACTGGCGCCAGCGAAACTACGAAAAGGCGGTGGGTGCCTTCCGCAAGCAGCTCGAGATCAATCCCCTGGATGAATTCGCGCACGGCAATCTGGGCGCGCTGTACGTGGAGTGGCACAAGTACGCCGAGGCGGTCCCGGAGCTGGAGAAGGCCGCCGCGCTTAAGCCGGAGAACGCCTTCTACCAGATTGGATTGGGGCAGGCGTATCTCAACCTGGGCCAGCCGGACAAGGCTCTGGCGGCGTTCGACAAGGCGGTCGAGTTGCAGCCGGCGCCCGCGGTGTGGAACGACGTCGCCTACGAGCTCTCCGAGCGCAAGGTACACCTCGACCGCGCGCAACAGTACGCGGAATCGGCCATCGCGGCCACCGCCGCCGCGCTGCGCAACGTCTCGCTCGATCATTTGCGGATCGAGGATCTCGCACTGGTCAGTGCGCTGGCCGCCTACTGGGACACGCTGGGGTGGATCTATTTTCAGAAAGGCGAGCTGAAGCAGGCGGAGGAGTTCATCAAGGCTGCGTGGATGCTCGACCAGCATTCGGAGATCGGCGACCACCTGGCGCAGATCTACGAACGGCGCGGGGACCAAGCCCAGGCCGAGCGCCTGTACGCCATGGCGTTGGCGGCGCGGCGTCCGTCGCCGGAGACGCGTGCGCGCCTGGCGGCGCTGGTCGGTGACAAACAAGTGGACGCCGCGGTGGAAAGGTACCGGGGCGAGCTGGCGCGCGAGCGCACCCTCAAGCTGGGGCCGCTGGTGAAGGCCGATGCGGAAGCGGAGTTCTTCGTGGCGCTGGCGGCCGGTCCCAAAGTCGAAGCGGTGAAGTTCATCCGCGGCAGCGAAAAATTGAAGCCGTTTGCCTCCGCGCTCATGACGGCCCAGTTCCCCGCCCCTTTCCCCGATGCCACTCCCACCCACGTCATCCGGCGCGGCGTGCTCACCTGCTCGCAGGGCGCGAGCGACTGCACCTTCGTGCTAACGCTGCCCCAGGATGTGCGGTCGGTGGAGTGAGTGAGGAGACGGGGTTAACTTCTCCGCCGCGGATTCACGCGGATCGACGCGGATTTCAGGACGGGTTGTGATCCGCGTTCCTCCGCGTCCATTCGCGGCGTTAGGTCCACGGGTTCAGGACGCCCCTGACCGCGAGCTGAAAGTCCGACGTGTTCCGCGTCACCATCGTCAGCCGATGAACCAGCGCAGTCGCGGCGAGGGACGCGTCCATGGCCTCCAGCCGGCGCCCCGTGGCTTCACTGCGCGCCACAACCTTGCCACAAGCGTCGGCGACCGCACCGTCAATGGGGAGAATCCTTCCTTCAAAGCGCAGCGGCAGCTCCTCCTCCAGCCACTCCTCCAGGCGCTTCCGGCGCTGGCCCGGCGCCATGCGTTCGATCCCGTAGCGCAGTTCCGTGAGCGTAATCACACTCAAGAAAACGCGATCTTCATCAACCTCTGCCAGCCAGCTAACCACGCCGGGATTAGGATGCGGCTTCATCCACTCGGATACAACATTGGTGTCGAGCAGGAAGCTCATAGATCAGCCTTGCGCAGGCGGCCGGGGAGGCGCTTGATCTTTACCCCGGAACCGCGAAGCGGCGAAGCGGCAAAGAATTCAGCCAGGTTGCCTTTGCGCTTGGTCTTCCGCTCCCACTCCTCTGCCGCCACCACCACGGCGGTGGTTCGCCCGTTGCGAGTGATGGTCTGCGGGCCGTCCGATTGCGCCCGGTCGATGACTTCGCTGAACTTGGCTTTGGCCTCGGCCACTGTCCAGGCATGAGTGCCCATGTCTACCTCCAGAAGGTCATCATAGTCATGATAGTCATTCAGGTCCCTGAAGGCAAGGCCGTGGCGTGCGCCTCACCGGAAACGGCATCCGGCGCGCGGGAACTTGAATCCGGCTGGCGCGACAAAATTGTGAGCACCTTTTGCCAGGGAGTCCACATCTAAGCACGCGGGAGAATGCGGTTTGCCGGTTGCTTGCGAGGCCGGAGACCGTGCCTTTATAATTCCTGCTTTCATTGCTCGCCGCAGCGCTTGGATGTGGGCGCTGGGCAATGACATTCATAGACAACTAACGCTGTCTTAGCTAACTGCGGCGTCGTGGTGGGCGCCGCCTTCGCAAGAGGGAACACCCCTCGATGTCGCAGATTTTCCACCGCAGCACGAACACCATCTCGCGGGTCACGATCTACGGGTTCGTGTTCCTGCTGCTGGCGCTGGGCTGGGCGCTGGCCACCTGGCAGCGCTCAGGATGGTTCAACCGCATGGGCGAGGCGCAGGACCAGCCTGTGCCCTTCAGCCACGCCCACCACGCCGGCGGCCTGGGCATCGATTGCCGCTATTGCCATACCTCGGTGGAGAACTCCAGTTTCGCCGGCATCCCGCCCACCAAGACCTGCATGAACTGCCACTCGGAACTGTGGACCAACGCTGCCATGCTGGAGCCCGTGCGCCACAGCTATCGTAGCGGACAATCGCTGGCGTGGACGCGGGTGAACGACCTTCCCGACTTCGTTTATTTCAGCCACGACATTCACATCGCCAAGGGGGTGGGCTGCGACGAGTGCCACGGTCCGGTGGACCGCATGCCGCTGATGTTCCAGGCCAAGTCGCTGCAGATGGAGTGGTGCCTGGACTGCCATCGCGCCCCCGACAAATATCTTCGTCCTCAGCAGCAAGTCTTCAACATGCGCTGGCAGCGGCCCAGCTCCGATCATCCGGTCGTGTTGGCGGGCACGACCTACACGGATCAAAGGACCATGGGACGGATGCTGATTAAGCACTACGGCATCCGCAGTCCCGGAGACCTGACCAGTTGCAACACCTGCCATCGCTGATGGAACGTATGAGCGCAAAGCCGGGATGTAAGGAGCACGCCGCGAAGCTCGTCAGCCTCGCCAAGAGCGCCGCCAGGCTCGACTTGGCGGGGATCCGGGAAAAGCTTTCGAAGGCCACTGGGCCCACTTACTGGCGCAGCCTGGAAGAGCTGGCCGAAGAGCCGGGATTCGACGAGGTGATGCACCGCGAATTCCCGCGGCTGGCCTCGGAGTGGTCGGAAGGCTGCTCGCGGCGCGACTTCCTCAGGCTCGCCGGAGGAAGTCGCG
>JAHFUA010000043.1:14316-24744 GCA_023265315.1 Acidobacteriota bacterium
CCGGAGCCTCGCTGGCACTGGCCGGCCTGGCGGGCTGCACCAAGCAGCCGCTCGAGCCCATCGTGCCCTACGTGGTGCAGCCGGAGCGCATCGTGCTGGGCCAGCCGCTCTACTTCGCCACCGCCTTTCCGGTGGGCGGCATCGCGCGCCCCATCATCGTCAAGAGCATGGAAGGCCGCCCCATCAAGGTGGAGGGCAACCCGCAGCACAGCGCCAGCCTGGGGGCGGCGGACGCGCACTCGCAAGCCTCGGTGCTCGGCCTCTACGATCCGGATCGCTCGCAGACCATCAGCTACAACGGCACGGTGCGTCCGTGGGGAACCTTGCAGGCGACCATCCGCGCTGCGCTCACCGAGCAGCAGGCCTCGGGAGGCGCGGGCCTGCGTTTCCTGACCGAGACCGTTACCTCGCCTACGCTCGCCAGCCAGATCGCCGCCATGCTCAAGCAGTTCCCGAACGCGAAGTGGCACCCGTACGAGCCGGTCAACCGCGACAACGTGAAAGCCGGCGCGCGGATCGCCTTCGGGCAGGTGGTGGACACGATCTATCACCTCGACAAGGCAGACGTGATCCTTGCGCTCGAGGCCGACTTTCTGTCGCCCACGGGGCTGCCCGGGTTCCAGCGCTACGCGCGCGACTTCACCGCGCGCCGCAAGATGAAACCTGGCGTCGCCATGAACCGGCTGTACGTGGTGGAGGGAACGCCGTCGCTGACCGGCGCCAAGGCTGACCACCGTCTGCCTCTGCGCTCTTCGAACATCCGCGCATTCGCCCGGGCGGTGGCGGCTGGAGTCGGCGTAGGCGGTGTGGGCGCCGCGGGCGGGATCGAGCAGCAACACTGGTTGCAGGCCGTCGTCAACGACCTGAAGCAGCATCGCGGCGCGAGCCTGGTTGTGGCAGGCGATCAGGAGCCGGCGGAAGTTCACGCCCTGGCGCATGCCATCAACCAGGCGCTCGGCAATGTCGGCCAGACGCTCAGCTACGTCGATCCCGTAGAGGCTAATCCCGAAGACCAGACCGCGTCGCTTAAGGAACTGGTGGCGGACATGGACGCGGGCAAGGTGCAGGTGCTGGCGATCGTGGGCGGCAATCCTGCTTACAACGCGCCCGCTGACCTTGAGTTCGCCGACAAGTTGTCGAAGGTCGGAATGAAGATCCACCTCGGCATGTACGAGGACGAAACCTCTGAGCTGTGCCAGTGGCATGTGCCGGAGGCGCATTCCCTGGAGACTTGGAGCGACGCGCGCGCGTATGACGGCACAGTCTCGATCATCCAGCCGCTGATTGCGCCGCTGTTCAATGGTCGGTCCGCTCACGAGTTCATGGCTGTATTCAGCCAGCAGCCGGAGCAGTCGAGCTACGACGCGGTACGCGGCTACTGGCGATCGCAGTTCAAGGGCCGGCCGGAAGAATTCGAGCCCACCTGGCGCAAGTGGCTGCACGACGGGTTCATCGCGGGCTCGGAATCGAAGCCCCGCGCTGTCAGCGCGCGCCCCCTGAACGTGCCCGCGCCCGAACCCGGCGTCCAGGGCACGGAGGTCGTGTTCCAGCCCGATCCGTCGGTTTACGACGGCCGCTGGGCGAACAACGGCTGGCTGCAAGAGCTGCCTAAACCGCTGACCAAGCTCACCTGGGACAACGCCATACTGATGAGTCCGGCGCACAGCGAGCGCATGAGCCTGCGCACCGGGAACGTGGTGGAGGTGGAGTATCGCGGGCGCAAGCTGCGCGGCCCGGTGCTGGTCGCGCCAGGTCAGGCAGAGGATTTGATCACGCTGGCGATGGGCTACGGACGGAAGCGCGGCGGAAGCAATGGCTCGAAGCGCGGCTACAGCGCATTCCAGGTGCGCACCCGCGACGCTCCGTGGATCGCCGGCGGAGTGAAGATCACGCCGGTGGGCGAAGACTATCCGCTGGCCCTCACCCAGAACCACCAGGTCATCGACAACAAGACGGCCATCGAGGAAACCGTCAAGCGCGCACCCGTCCGCGAAGCGACGCTCGCCGAATTTACCGCCAATCCGCGCTTCGCCCAGGAGATGAAGGAAGAGCCCGCATACGACGACACTTTGTATCCGCACTACGACTACACCGGATACAAGTGGGGCATGTCGATCGACCTGAATTCGTGCGTGGGCTGCAACGCCTGCCTGGTCGCCTGCCAGGCGGAGAACAACATCGCGGTGGTGGGCAAGGAGCAGGTCATCCGCGAGCGCCACATGAACTGGCTGCGCCTGGATGCCTACAACGAGGGCGACCTCGCCAATCCGCGCACCCTGTTCCAGCCCGTGCCCTGCATGCAGTGCGAGAACGCGCCCTGCGAGCTGGTCTGTCCCGTGGGCGCCACCGTGCACAGCTCCGAGGGCCTGAACGACATGGTCTACAACCGCTGCGTGGGCACGCGCTACTGCTCGAACAACTGTCCTTACAAAGTGCGGCGGTTCAACTTCCTGCTGTTCTCCGACTGGAACACTCCCACCCTGAAGCTGATGCGTAACCCGGACGTGACGGTGCGCAGCCGCGGGGTGATGGAGAAGTGTACGTACTGCATTCAGCGGATCACGCGGGCGCGCATCGATTCGGAGAAGGAGCAGCGGAAGATCCGCGACCAGGAAATCCAGACGGCATGCCAGCAGGCGTGTCCCGCCGAAGCCATCATCTTTGGCGACCTCAACGACAAGAACAGCCTGGTCAACCGCTTGAAGGCGGAGCCGCGCAATTACGGATTGCTGGCGGAGCTGAACACGCGTCCGCGGACCACTTATCTGGCTGCGGTGCGCAACCCCAACCCGGAACTGGAGAAGAAAGGATGACGGGTCCGACTGTCGAGTGCGGATTCGCCAGGGTGGAGCAGGCCTTCAGGCCTGTATTCATGAGGTGCTGTGAATTGTGGGCTTCAGCCCCTGAGGTCCTCCGATGATAGCAGCGAGAATGCGCGCACACGCTGTGCGCCCCTCAGCGGCTAAAGCCGTGCCCCAAGGACGCCGTCGTTTATGCAGGGCTGAAGCCCTGCTCCACCCGGTCCAGGTCCGGCATCATGAGTAACCCGCAGGATACGCGCACGGGCAAGGCGCCAGTGCTGGCGCCCGGGCACACCTTCGCCACGGTGACCGACAAGATCAGCGCCATCGTGCTCTCGCGGCGTACCACCCTGGGCTGGGTGGTGGGATTCGGCGTGGGCCTGCTGCTCACCATGCTGCTGCTGGCGGCGGTGAGCTACCTGCTGGTGAAGGGGGTTGGGATCTGGGGCATCGACATTCCGGTGGCGTGGGGATTTGCCATCGTCAACTTCGTGTGGTGGATCGGGATCGGCCATGCCGGCACGCTGATCTCCGCCATCCTGCTGCTGCTCAACCAGCCCTGGCGCAATTCCATCAACCGCTTCGCCGAGGCCATGACGCTGTTCGCTGTAATGTGCGCGGGCATGTTCCCGCTGCTGCACCTGGGGCGGCCGTGGCTGTTCTACTGGCTGTTCCCCTATCCCAACACCATGCAGGTGTGGCCGCAGTTCCGCAGCCCGCTGGTGTGGGACGTATTTGCGGTCTCCACCTACTTCACGGTTTCGTTTTTGTTCTGGTTCGTGGGCCTGATCCCCGACCTGGGCACGCTGCGTGACCGCGCGCACAGCCGCTTGGCGCGCGGGGCCTACGGATTCCTGGCGATGGGGTGGCGGGGATCGGCGCGGCACTGGAAGAACTACGAATCCGCTTACCTGCTGCTCGCCGGACTGGCCACGCCGCTGGTGGTCTCGGTGCACACCGTGGTCAGCTTCGATTTCGCGATCTCCATCGTGCCGGGCTGGCATACCACCATCTTCCCGCCGTACTTCGTGGCGGGCGCCATCTATTCCGGCTTCGCCATGGTGCTGGTGATCGCCATTCCTATCCGCAAGTTCTACAGCCTGGGAGACATGATCACCATGCGGCACCTGGAGAACTGCGCCAAGATCATGCTGGTCACCGGACTCATCGTCGCCTACGGGTACCTCATGGAGCACTTCATGGCCTGGTATCGCTCCGACGAGTTCGATGCCTTCATGGTTCACAACCGCATGCACGGTCCCTATGCGCCGCTATATTGGGCGCTGATCGTCACCAACATCCTGGTGCCGCAGGCGCTGTGGTCGCGGCGGGTGCGGCAGAACGTGGGCGCACTATTTGGAGTGTCGATCATCGTGCTGATCGGGATGTGGCTGGAGCGCTTTATCATCGTGGTCACCAGCCTGCACCGCGACTTCCTCACCTCGTCCTGGGGCATGTATTACCCGACCAAGTGGGACTGGTTCACTTTCGTGGGCACCATCGGGTTCTTCGCGATGGCCATGTACCTGTTCATCCGCTTCCTGCCCATGATCTCGATCTTCGAGATGCGGACGCTGCTGCCGGAGGCGGAAGTGGAGGCGGAGGCGAAATGAAGCGCCCGCCCATCTTCGGACTGATGGCGGAGTTCGAGTCGCCCACCGAACTGTTGCTGGCGTCGCGCAAGGCTTATGCCGAAGGCTATCGCCGGCTCGACGCCTACAGCCCCTTCCCCATAGAAGAAGTGGGCGAGGCGATCGGCCACCACCACAGCCGGGTGCCGCTGGTGGTGCTGGTGGGAGGGCTGCTGGGAGGCATCGGCGGCTACCTGATGCAGTACTGGATCTCCGCCCTGAACTACCCCATCAACGTCGGCGGACGCCCGCTGAATTCCTGGCCGGCGTTCATCGTGGTGACCTTCGAAATGACCATCCTGGGCGGGGCGCTGTTCGCCGTCTTTGGCATGCTGGCGCTGAACCGGCTGCCCATGCCCTATCACCCGGTGTTCAACGTGGAGCGCTTCGCCTTTGCCAGCAAAGACCGCTTCTTCCTGTGCATACAGGCCAACGACCCAAGGTTCGACCGCGCCCAGACGGAGAAGTTCCTGCAGAGCTTGAACCCGAAGCAGGTGTCGGAGGTGCCGCATTAGGGCGCTTTCAAAGAAGCTGCCTGTCATCCCGAGCGAAGTGCGCCGTGAGCTTGCGAGCGGTGCGCGAGTCGAGGGACCTCTACTCAAAGGATGTCGAGCGAATAGGGGTGCTTCGACTCGTGCGGGCAAAGACGGCCCGCACTCGCTCAGCATGACAGTGTTGCAGTTGAAAGTGACAGTTACGTTCGCGCTGTGTGTCATTCTTCTTGAGCTCGCCGGCTGCCGCCAGGACATGCACAATCAGCCCAAGTTCAAGCCGCTGCGCGCCAGCGAGTTCTTCCCTGACGGGCGTTCCGCGCGCCCGCTGGTGCCAGGCACGGTGGATCGCAGCGAGGTCAACGAAGACCCCGCCTATCTGACCGGGCTCCAGAATCTCCAGCCGGTCCTCACGCTGCCCTTGCCGGCAACGCGCCAAGTGCTGGAACGGGGCCGTGAGCGGTTCAACATCTACTGCCTGCCGTGTCACGGCGAGCTGGGCGACGGCAACGGCATGGTGGCGCAGCGCGGGTATCTGCATCCGCCCAGCTTCCACGACGAGCGCCTGCGACGTGCGCCGGTAGGACATTTCTTCGACGTCATCACTAACGGCCTGGGAGGCATGCCCGACTACGCGCAGCAGATTCCGGTGGATGATCGCTGGAAGATCATCGCCTACATCCGCGCGCTGCAATTGAGCCAGCACGCGGCGCCCGCCGACGTGCCCGCCGACATCCGCGGTCAGCTGGGACAGCCGATGCCGCCCAGCCAGGAGGGCATCACCGGCAAGACAGCGCCCAAAGGCATGGCGCCGCCGGTGCCGCGCGAACTGCCGCCTCAGACCGGCGTGCCGGAGAAGCCTGAGGTGCAGCGGTGAGCTACGCGCCCGTAACGTTGCCCTATCCTGCGCCGCCGGCGCTGGCCCGCATCCAGCGGCGCTCGCTGGTGATCGGCGTGGTGTTTTTGGCGGGGGCGGTGATTGCGGCCATCGTCGAGCACAGCCCGGCGCAGTTTTTCCGGTCCTATCTTTTGGGATACGTCTGGTGGGTGGGTATTACGTTAGGGTGTCTCGCGGTCTTGATGATGCAGCACCTGGCGGGAGGGCTGTGGGGATTCGTGATCCGGCGCCCGCTGGAGGCGGCGGCGCGCATCCTGCCGCTGCTGGCGGTGATGTTCGTGCCCCTGATCTTCGGCATCCCTTACATCTACCTGTGGGACCACCGCGAGCTCGTGCTGCACGACGCCAAGCTGCAGCACCAGGCGCAGTACCTGGCTGCGCCCTGGTTCATCGCGCGCGGCGCGCTTTACTTTCTGGCCTGGATCTTGATGGCCTATCTACTGAACCGGTGGTCGGCGGCGCAGGACGCGAGCGGCGATCCTGTGCTGCGGCGGCGGATGCAGACCTTCAGCGGGCCGGGACTGGTGATCTACGCCCTGACCGTGACCTTTGCCTCGTTCGACTGGCTGATGTCGCTGGACCCGCAGTGGGGTTCGACCGTCTATCCGCTGATTCTGATTGCCGGGCAAATGCTGGCGGCACTCTCGTTCTGTGCCGCCATCCTGTTTCTGCTGGCGCAGCACAAGCCGATGTCGGATATCGTGCAGGAGAAGCACGTGCACAGCCTGGGCAAGATGATGCTGGCCTTCGTCATGCTCTGGGCTTACACCTCGTATTCGCAGCTGGTCATCATCTGGGCGGGGAATCTGCCCGGCGAAATCTCCTGGTACCTGCGCCGCCTGAACACGGGCTGGAAGTACGTGGCGCTGGCGCTGGTGGTGTTCCACTTCGCGGTGCCGTTCGCGCTGCTGCTCTCGCGCGACCTGAAGCGCAATGCGCGGCGGCTGGCCCGGGTGGCGATGCTGCTGGTGCTGGTGCGCTACCTCGACCTGCTGTTCTGGATCGCGCCCAACTCGCTGCCGGGTTTCGAGCATGGGATGCCGTTCCACTGGATGGACATTGCGGTTCCCGCCGGGATCGGCGGCATCTGGATGGCGGCGTTTGTTTGGGCCCTGCGGCAGCGGCCGCTGGTTCCGCTGCACGACCAACGTTTTGAGGAAGTGGTGGGACATGCCCCCGAAACCGCCTGAAACCCGAGAAGAACAGGTACGGCCAAGCGTTAACTATGAGCCGAGCCAGCCGGACCTGCGCGTGGTGCTGGGATTTCTTTTCGCTTTGGGACTGTCGACGGTGCTGGTGCTGCTGGTGCTGTGGGGGATGTTCGGCTACTTCCGCGGCAAGTCGGCGGAGCGGGGCGCGTTGCCCAGCCCGCGGATGTACACTTCGCCGCCCAACGTCCCGCAGCCGCAGCTTCAGCCCGATCCGGTGGCCGATTACAACGTGTACCGCTTGTCCGATCAGGAGACGTTGAACAGCTACGGTTGGGTGGACCCGAAGGCAGGGATCGCGCGCATTCCCATCGACAAAGCAATGGACCTGGTGGTGGAGCGCGGGCTGCCCTGGAAGACGCCGGGAACCGGGCCGGCGCCGACGGCGCCGAATCCGAACCCGGCGACGGGAGCGATGCCGGGCGCCTCGCGTGCGATAAGAAATGAGTAGAAGTCATCTCACGGGCGGGCACGTGTCAGGGCACAGCGAGGAATCTTGGTGTTGCTAGCGCGATTTGAAGGAACGGTGGAAGACGTGGCCTCTAAACACAACCCCAAGGTCCCTCGACTCGCGCTCTGCTCGCAAGCTCGCCTCGCGCTTCGCTCGGGATGACAATTCGTGAGAGGGGTATGAAGGCCGTGAATCGCAATCTTCGTTTCGTGAAGCTAGTGGTCGCCGCAGCGCTGTTGATCGTGGCAGTGCCGTGGCCGGCGTGGGCACAGTACATGCACGAACCCAAGGAAGCTCTGACCAGGAATACGCCGATCCCCATCCTGCAAGAAGTGGGCATCGACCAGCGCATTGGGCAGCAGCTTCCCCTGGACCTTACCTTCCACGACGAGACCGGCAGGAGCGTTCCGCTGCGCAACTACTTTGGACAGCGGCCGATGCTGCTCACCCTGGTCTATTACCAGTGCCCGATGCTTTGTTCGCAAGTGCTGAACGGAGTGGTCGGTGGCCTGCTCCCGCTGAAGTGGAGCGTGGGACGAGACTTCGACATCGTGACCATCAGCTTCGATCCGCGGGACACGCCCGCGGTCGCCACCGAAAAGCGGGACACGTATCTCAGGCGCTATGGCCGCGCCGGGGCGGACAAAGGCTGGCACTTCCTGACCGGGGAGACGCCCGCCATCGAGGCGCTGACCAAGGCGGCAGGGTTCCGCTACGCCTGGGATCCGCAGATCCAGCAGTATGCGCATGCCAGCGGCATCATGGTGGCGACGCCGGATGGCAGGCTTTCACGGTACTTCTACGGAATCGAATACGCGCCCAAGGACTTGCGCCTGGCGCTGGTGGAATCTTCCGAGGGCAAGCTGGGCAATGTGGTGGACCAGGTGGTGCTGTACTGCTATCACTACGATCCGGCCACGGGCAAATACGGCGCGGTGGTGACCAACATGCTGCGCCTGGGCGGCGCGCTGACTCTGCTCCTGCTGGGCGGATTCCTGGCGGTGGCGTGGCGGCGCGATCTGCGTAAGAAGACGGCGCCCGTCGTGGACGCGCGCCAGCACAAATCCACCGGACGGACCGGCTGATATGTGGACCGACTTCCCATTGTTCCCGGCCCGGGCCGCGAACTTCGCCGACAAAGTTGACCCGCTCTATTTCTTCCTGGTGGCGGTAACCGTTTTCTTTTCGGTCGGGATCTTCCTGACCATCACCGTCTTTGCCATCAAGTACCGGCGCTCGGTGCACCCCCAGGCGGAGCAGATCAAGGGTTCGCTGGCGGTGGAGGCCACCTGGACGATCATCCCACTGGGCATCGCCCTGTTCATCTTCGTCTGGGGGGCGGCGGTGTACTACAGCTACGGCGCGCCGCCCAAGAACGCGCTGCGCGTCTACGGCACGGCCAAGCAGTGGATGTGGAAGTTCCAGCATGCGGACGGCCAGCGCGAGATCAACGAACTGCACGTGCCGGTCGGCCAGGATGTTGCGGTCACGCTGATCTCGCAGGACGTCATCCACAGCTTCTTCGTGCCGGCGTTCCGGGCGAAGATGGATGTGCTCCCCAACCGCTATCGCACGGTGTGGTTCCGCCCGACGCGCACCGGGACTTATCATCTTTTCTGCGCCGAATATTGCGGCACCGCGCACTCAGGCATGATCGGCTGGGTGGTGGTGATGGAGCCGGCGGACTACGAGGTCTGGCTGGCCGCGGGCGGCGAAGGGTCGCTGGCCTCCTCCGGCGAAAAGCTGTTCCGCCACTTCGGCTGCATCAGTTGCCATCGCGCCGACAAGGGCGCGCGCGGTCCTGATCTGGCCGGCCTCTACGGCCGGGAAGTGCACTTCCAGGACGGCAGCACCCGGATCGCCGACGAGAACTACCTCCGCGAGTCCATCCTCGCGCCTAAAGCCAAGATCGTGGCCGGCTGGCAGCCCATTATGCCGGTCTTCCAAGGACAGGTGAACGAAGAGCAGATGCTGGAACTAATCGCCTACATCAAATCGCTCAACCAGAACCCGCTGAACGTCAATCCCAATGCTCCGGTCCCGGATGAAGAACAGCGAAAACGCAATCCCCAGGTGGAACCGCAGGTGATCCGTCCATGAGCGCCGCACCCACTGTCGCCGCCGAGCCGCGCGAGCACTATCTGAACGTGGATTACGGGATTCGCTCGTGGCTGCTGACCACCGACCACAAGCGTATCGGCATCCTGTACATGATCTCCATCACGGTCATGTTCTTCATCGGCGGCATCTTTGCCACGCTCATCCGCCTGGAGCTGATGACCCCGGCCGGCGATCTGGTGACCTCCGACACCTACAACAAGCTGTTCACCATGCACGGCATCGTCATGATCTTCTTCTTCCTGATCCCGTCGGTGCCGGCGGTGATCGGCAATTTCGTGCTGCCCATGATGGTGGGGGCGCGCGATATGGCTTTCCCCAAGATCAATCTGCTGAGCTGGTACCTGTACGTGATCGGGGCGGGGATCACGTTGTACTGCATCATCGTCGGCGGGGTGGACACGGGCTGGACCTTCTATACCCCCTTCAGCACCACCTACTCCAATACCTACGTCTTCGGCTCGATCGTGGGCATCCTCTTCGCCGGGTTCTCATCCATCTTCACCGGGCTTAACTTCATCGCCACCATCCACAAGCTGCGCGCGCCCGGACTGACCTGGCGGCGGATGCAACTATTCCTGTGGTCCAACTACGCGACCGCCGTGATCATGATCCTAGGCACGCCGGTGGTGGCCATCGCCCTGATCCTGGTGGCAGTGGAGCGGATGTGGCACATCGGCATCTTCAACCCGGCGCTGGGCGGCGACCCAGTGCTGTTCCAGCACCTGTTCTGGTTCTACTCCCATCCCGCGGTGTACATCATGGTGCTGCCCGCGATGGGAGTCATCAGCGAGCTGGTAACCACGTTTTCCCGCAAGCGTATCTTCGGC
>JAHFUA010000148.1 GCA_023265315.1 Acidobacteriota bacterium
AGCCAGGACACATTAATACGGTAAGTGGCGAGGTCGTTCATGAAGCGCAGCTTGAGTTCGTAGTCGTCGATGGCGGCGGCAAAGTTCCCGTTTAGGATCTGGAAACCGTAGTTCGCCGCCATGTAGAAGGAGTGTTGGATGTGCTCGATGGTGATGTCGCCCTTGGGCACACTGTAGATGTCGTCCCACAGCTTCTGGGTGAAGATCTTCTCCGGAGCGTCCACCGAGTCCTTGGTGATAACCCAGGGCGTAATCTTGCCCTGCGCGTTCAAAAGACCGCGGGCTTGCAGCAGTTGCCGCTCCGCGTCGCTGAGACCGCTGGGGACCGTGGGCACCAGTTTGCCCTTCACGTCCGTAGTCTCGAGCGGCGCATCGAGGACCTTCTGCAACTCGCTCACGGTGGCCCGCAGCGGGGCATTGCCGGCAGCGACGTAGGCGGGTTCCGGGCTGGCGACCCAGCTTTGCCGATAAGCGTCGTAGAGTTTTCCCTTCACCCGGCCGGAGAGGATGTCGTCGAGCACAGGCTGCTGGCCGGCGGGCAGCGGCGCGTCGGGCACGAACACCAGGCCCAGCACGCGCTCGCGCAGCTTGTCGACCACCATGGCGCGCAGCGCGAGCGGGTTGTAGCGCGAGCGGCCATAGGGGTCGCTCCGCTGGTAGATCATGACTGCAGCCATTCCGCCAATGGGAGCGCCCTGGATGAGTTCGCCATTCTTCATGCCGGCCATCAGCATCAGCAGCGCGTTGTAGCGCTGATAGGCGATCATGGTGGGAACGGCCATGCCGACCGTCTGCGGATCGGGAAAGACGCCTTTGGGATCGTCCTTCCACATCTCGATGATGCTGCCGGTGTAGTCCCAGCGGCCGACGTTGGTTCCCAGCAGCCGGCGTCGCAAGACCCAGGCAATGGCGGCCAGGCTCCGACCCGCATTCCCCTCTTCGTAGAGGACCTTGATCTTGATGGTGCCCGCCGGCACGCCCATCATCCCCTCCAACCGCGAGAGCAGCTTTTCGAGGATAAGCGCCTCCTGCGGAGTCTGAATCTTCGGAATATAGAAGTACACTCCGGTTCCGGCGCGCTTGAGCAGGTCGTAGCCGTTGAAGGTCCACAGGGTGGCAATGGCAACCAGACCGGGGGCGGGTTCGCCGTCGACGGTAATGTAGTCAAAGCGCACGTGGTTGCCCGGAGGCCGGCAGAAGCGGGTCGGCCACTCGGACGGCGGCCTGTTGATCTTGTATGCGCGCTGCTGTCCTTTTTTCACCACTTCATAGGCGCGGTTCGCCCAGCGGCCTTCCAGGATGTCTTTGGCGTTCTGCAACGCGGCGAAAATCCCAATCGGCTGATCCTTAGGCGTGCCATCGGGCTGGAAGTGCGGCGGGGAAGCGTCTTCCCAATCGGGCATGTTCACCGGCGCCGGGCTGTTCAACGCATTGAAGGCCATATCCAGCGGATGCCACGGTCCGGTGAGTTCCAGGCCAGGATTGGTTAACGGGTGGGCGTCCTTGGGGATGGGCACTTCGTCGTTGAGCCGCCAGCGCAGCTTGCTCTCGCGACCAAGAAAGTTGTCAATCATGCCCTGGACGATCTGGCGAAATGTCCGGGGCTGCCCGCTCACAGGATCCTCAAACGCGTCGTCCCATGTCGGCCAGGCATATTTCTTTTGCACCGGCGCGGGGGACTCAAGTAGCGCCCGGCGTGCGTTTAGGGCCGCAGCGATCTCGGGACCCAGTTCGCGGGTGAGCGTGGCAATCGTCTGTTCGACGTTGACCTCCCGACCGTTCACCTTCTTAGTCCCGAAGAGGTCTGGGAACTTCTGGAGAATGTCTTCACGGATCATAGCGTTAGTCCTCCTTCGCTCTTCCTACAGCCGCACCGGGCGTGCCGAGCGAAACAGAGAAATATCGACCATGGGCGGCAGGGGCGTCAAGCCCCCAGCTTCCGTGGGGTGCGGAACACCGCCGACGGATAGTAAGGAGAGGCTTGCCGTGCCCTGATACGAATCAGCGCTCGGCTTTGCCGATCCGGACCTCGGCCACGGCGGGGCGGAAGGCTTCCAGCTTCTCGAGCAAGCTCGGGACATCGGGCGCGTCCAGCACCAGCGAGCGGTTCGCCGCGCGGACAAATCCGTCGGCAACAGCGCGGTCGAGCAGCGCCAGCAATGCGTTGTAGTAGCCGTCCACATTGAGCAGGCCGCAGGGCTTCTCGTGGATGCCGAGCTGCGTCCAGGTGACGGCCTCGAAAAATTCCTCAAACGTTCCATAGCCGCCGGGGAGGGCGATGAAGGCGTCGGCCAGGTCGGCCATGAGCGTCTTGCGCTGGTGCATGGAGCGGACCACATGCAGCTTGGTTAGCCCGTTGTGCGCGATCTCGCGCGCCACCAACGCTTCCGGGATGACGCCAATCGCTTCCCCGCCCGCCGCAAGCGCCGCATCGGCCAGCACGCCCATCAGTCCGACCTTGCCTCCGCCGAAGACGATGCCCAGGCCGCGTTCCGCCAGCGTGCGGCCAAGTTCGCGGGCGGCTGCAGCGTAGGCCGGAGGGGCGCCAACGCTCGAGCCGCAGAAAACGCAGATGCGCTTGAGTGTGGACATGGTCAGGCTACGCTGGCGTCGAGCGCCTGGTTCAGGTCGGCGAGGATGTCGTCCACGTGCTCGATGCCGATCGAAATGCGCACCAGACCGTCAGTGATTCCCAATTGCCGGCGGCGGGCCGGGGCCACGTCGCGATGGGAAGCGGTTGCAGGATGCAGCGCGCTGGTGAAGACGTCTCCCAGGCTGGTGGAACGCACCACCAGCCGTAGCGCGTCCATGAAGCGGAAGGCACCCTCTTTGGTGTTGTTGGCCAGCTCGATGGCGACCATGGCGCCGGCGTGGTTCGGACGCAATGTGCGCTCGAGCCTGCGGCGGGCATCGCCAGTGGCCAGCGCGGGATAGTGCACGCGCGCGACGCGGCGATCGCTGGAGAGCTTCTCGGCGATGGTATGAGCGTTGGTGCACTGGCGCTCGACGCGCAGGGCCAGCGTCTTCAGGCCGCGCAGGATCTCGTGGGCGTCGTAAGGGCTCATGATGCCGCCGGCCAGCTTCATGACGGTGCGCAGCGCGTTGTGCTGCGGCGCTTCGCGCGCGACCACGATGCCGCCCATCACGTCGCCGTGTCCGCCCAGGTACTTGGTGGCGCTGTGCACCACGATGTCCGCGCCCAGTTCCAGCGGCCGGCAGAGATAGGGCGTGGCGAAGGTGTTGTCCACGATCAGCCTGGCGCCGGCGGCGTGCGCGATCTCGGCGCAGCGCGCCAGGTCGCAGACCTTCAGCAGCGGATTGGAAATGGTCTCGGCGATCAGGATGCGCGGCCGCGTCGCGCGCGCTTTCTGGTCCAGCCCTTCCAGGTCGGAACAATCGGTCATGATGGTGTTGACGCCGAAGGATGTGAACACCGTGTTGAGAAGCCCGGTGGTGGCGCCATAGAGGTCCTGGGAGGCGAGCACGGTGACGCCGGGAGCGAGGTCGCAGGCGAGCAAAGCGGCATGCAGCGCGGCCATGCCGGAGCCGAACGCGCTGGCGGCGAAGCCTCCTTCGAGCGCGTGCACCGCGCTCTCCAGCGCCGTAAGCGTGGGGTTGGCGTAGCGGCTATAGACGTAGCCGGGCATCTCTCCGGCAAAGACCTTGTCCACCTCCGCCATGGAACCGTAGGTGTAGGTGACGGAGGCATAGATGGGAGTAGCGACGGGAACCGCCGCTGGTACCTGGCGCTCACCCGCATGGACCAGCCGTGTAGCGATATCGAGTCCGGGGTCCCCAACGAGGCCGCTTTTGCTTCCTTGGGGTGGAAGTTGCTTTCCTCCCATGGTTCAGACCTCCTTGCGCCGGCGCGCGAAAAAAGAAGCCAGCGTATCGGGCGGGGTGGTCGCGGGTCAAGTTGAGGCGCTTTGCGGGCGTCAGCGCAGCGCGGAGCGGGAGCTCGCAGCCGAAATCCCGAGCGAAGCGAGGGATCTGGCGCGGGCGTCAGCGCAGCGCGGAGCGGGAGCTCGCAGCCGAAATCCCGAGCGAAGCGAGGGATCTGGCGCGGGCGTCAGCGCAGCGCGGAGCGGGAGCCCGCAGCCGAAATCCCGAGCGAAGCGAGGGATCTGGCGCGGGCGTGAGCGGAGCGCGGAGCGGGAGCTCGCAGCCGAAATCCCGAGCGAAGCGAGGGATCTGGCGCGGGCGTGAGCGCAGCGCGGAGCGGGAGCCCGCAGCCGAAATCCCGAGCGAAGCGAGGGATCTGGCGCGAAAACCGCGAAGCCAAGAGCCGCTTGCGAGAGACGAATACTCCTGGTTTACAAAACTTTACGCACCGGAGTGCAACATTGCTGCCGCCGGACGCGTTCAAAAGAGTAAGCGACGCGTCCCAGATCCCGGGGGGCACTGCGGGCAAAGACACTCCGCGGGTTGGCCGGGCGCGTCGTCTTTTTAAGACGAACCGATTTTTAAGGAGAAGAAGAACCGATGAAGAAGAATGCAGTTCGATTCCTGATCGTAGCTTTTGCTCTCGCGGCGCTCAGCCTGCCGGCACTGGCACAAGCCGGGCAGGGAGAAGGTCAAGGCCGGCATCGCGGGATGCCCAGCATTGACGAGCGCGTGCAGCGCATGACCAAGGCGCTGAATTTGAGCGACGATCAGCAGGCCAAGGTCAAGTCCATCCTCGAGGATCAGCGGACCCAGATGGCGTCGCTGGAGCAGGATTCGTCGGCGTCGCAAGAGGATCGCCGCGCCAAGTTCCAGCAGATGCATCAGGACACACAGCAGAGGATCCGTGACGCGCTGAACGACCAGCAGAAGGCGAAGTTTGACGAGATGAAGGCCCGGCGCAAAGCCCGTTGGCAGAAGCAGAGCGGCCAGGGAGACACGGGCTCTTCCGACAAGCGGTAGTCGCTTAATGTGAAGACCTACTTCCCGTGACAACGTAGAGACGCAGCATGCTGCGTCTCTACACGAACTCCCCTGACAACAAGGAAACGGAAGACAGGCACCGATTCTTTGGGCGCGTCCTTGCCCTGTGCTAACCTGTGGATGCCTCCCTGGCCGGGATGGCGGAACTGGCAGACGCAGCGGACTCAAAATCCGCCGGGCTTCGGCCCTTGGGGGTTCGATTCCCCCTCCCGGCACCAAGCACTTTCCAGCGGTTCCATGAGCGTGGGCGCCGTACCGCCGCGGCCAAACGCCCTGCTCATGGCGCTGCCGAGACTCGCCGCGCCTCCGGGAACCAGTGCCGGGTTCGGTTGCACACCTGGCATACGGACAACATCACAGGGACTTCCACCAGCACTCCGACCACGGTCGCGAGCGCCGCGCCCGACCCCGGACCGAACAAGGCGATGGCGGTGGCAACCGCCAGTTCGAAGAAGTTGCTGGCGCCGATCAAGGCGCCGGGCGCCGCCACCGCGTGTTCGACCTTCAAGAACTTCATCAGTCCGTACGCCAAGGCGGAATTGAAGTAAACCTGGATGAGAATCGGGATGGCGATCAGGACGACGTGGAAGTAACGTCCGGTGATGTTCTCCGCCTGGAAAGCGAAGATCAAGATCAGCGTTGCCAGCAACGCCACCATGGTCAGCGGGCTGAACTTGGGAAGAAACTGTTGCTCGAACCATGCCTGGCCTCGGGTTCGAGTCAGCCATGCGCGAAACGCGGCTCCGACCGTCAGTGGGATCACGATGAAGGCCGTCACCGAATAGAGCAGCACGATGAACGGCACCGTCAGCGAAGAAGCGCCGCTCACCAGGAAACGGACAATCGGAGCGAAGAGAAACAGCATGATGAGGTCGTTCACCGATACCTGAACCAGCGTGTAAGCCGGATCGCCGTCGGTGAGGTAGCTCCACACAAACACCATCGCGGTGCAAGGGGCGGCCGCCAGGATGATCACGCCGGCAATGTATTGGTTGGCGTCTGCGGGGCTGATCCAGGCGGCGAAGACGTGCCGGAAGAACACCCAGCCGATCAACGCCATCGAAAACGGCTTGACCAGCCAGTTCACGAACAAGGTGACCATCAACCCGCGGGGTTTCTCGCGGACATTTAGGATGGCGCCAAAGTTCACTCTCATCATCATGGGGATGATCATCAGCCAGATCAGGACAGCAATGGGCCCATTGACATGGCTGCCGCGGCCGAATTCCACTCCGCGCAACCCCTGCACCAGGCTGGGTGCGGCCTTACCGAGGACGAGCCCGGCCACCATACACAGCCCGACCCAGATCGTCAGGTACCGTTCAAACCAGTTCAAGCGCTTGGGGGCCGTAGTCTGGCAAATGTCGGCACTGGTTGTGGCCATGGAGTCTCCCTGCCGTCAGGCGCGGCTGGATGCCCTTTCGCTGAGGGCGGAGTAGGGATGCCACTCGCTGACGGTGCACGAGCCCGTCTCGATCGCCCTTTTCAACTTGCGCGAGTCCTCCACCAGGACGTCCGAGGTGCGGAATATGTCCCTGAGAAAGCTGAACACGCGCTTGTGTAGGGGGGCGTTCGGCTGGGCCAAGCGGTAATACATCCTTGCGCCTGCGCGCCGATCCACTGCCAGGCCGCAGTTTTTCAGATAAGTGAGGTGGCGAGATACGTTGGGCTGCGATGACCGCAGCACATACTGGATGTCGCAGACGCACAACTCTCCGTGGATCAGCAGGTTGAGAATGCGCAACCGGGTGTGGTCAGAGAGGCCCTTAAATAACTGTTCCAGATCCCGCATCAGCAAGTCCTCCTGCGACAAGGTAGCCATTTCCTTCAACATATATTGACATACACGTATACACTGATGATAACATAAGCGGCTATGATGCAGAGCCCCGTTCAACCTGACAGTTCCGAGACGAGAATGAGACCGAGGGTGCTTTTCCTTTGTACGGGCAACTCAGCTCGAAGTCAGATGGCGGAGGGTTACCTTCGCCACGCCGCGGGGGACCGCTTTGAAGCCCTGAGCGCAGGCATAGAGCCCAAGGGGCTCAACCCGCTCGCGGTGGAGGCGATGCGGGAAATTGGCATTGACATCTCCCAACACAGATCCAAAGATGTGGCCAGCCTCCTGGGGCAGCCCATCCCTCACTGTGGTTACGGTTTGTGACCACGCCAAGGAGCACTGTCCGATCTTTCCCGGCACATG
>JAHFUA010000149.1 GCA_023265315.1 Acidobacteriota bacterium
GCTGCGGGTTCGCGTTCTGGGCGCCGGCCTGCGGGCTGGATCCTTGCGGATTGGCGGGCGGGTTCGAAGTTTGCGCCACCGCCATTGCGGCCGCTACCAGCAGCGCCGGGATGAGCAATCTTGATGGTGTCATCGCTTGGTTTCCCTTTCCTCGATTATTCATTCCTTCTTGCCGTCCTGCGGCGGGCTGGCCGCAGGACGCGCGGCGGCAGGCGGCTCATAGGGCTGCTGTAATCCCCGCTCCGCCGCCGCCTTGGTATCCGGCTTGTCGTCGCCAACGGCCAGCGCCGCACGATAGTGTTTCAGGGCCTCTTCCCGGCTCTCCTGCAAGTCCAGGATCCTGGCCAGGTAGATGTGCGACCAGGCGACCATCCTGGGCTCATGGGCGACCTCCAGAGTACGCTGGAAATAGGCGCGCGCGCCCGGCATGTCGCGGCCCAGGGTCGCCGCCCGCGCCAAAACAAACAGCGCCCGCGCCTGGTCCTCGTGGGGATTGGCCAGCGCGGCCTCCGCCAGTTGCCGCGCCCCTTTTAAGTCTCCTGAGCTTAGACGCTCTTCTGCCACTTCCAGCGGGTCCACCGGTCGTGCTTTCCCGGCGTGGACGACTTCCGGGGCCGCCTGCGGGCGGAAGTTCACCGCTTGCGCCCGCTTCTTTTCCCGTCCCACGTCAATGGCGACCAGGAAATCCGGATAGGCATTCCGCAGGCTGTCCGGCGTCTTCTCGAACTGCGCGAGCTGCTGGTAGAAATGCTCGGTAAGGATAAAGCCTTCCTCCACCGACGCCTGCACCATCTCGCGCTTTTGCGCCTCCGGCGCCTTGCCGTCGCGTAAAGTGCGCGCTTCGATGGCACGGATCAGCGATTCGGTCACCAGCAAGGAGATATCCCGCTTGTAACTGTCGTCCATCGGCGCCTGCTGCACCGCCGCCAGCAGCGGTTCCAGGCGCTTCATGGCGTTGGCTCGCTTCAGCGCGAACGGATCGAGCACGTAATGCAAGTAGGCGTGGCGGATATCACTCATGCGCAACGCCCCATTCTCCGGCGCCACCACCATGAAATAGTCCGACCCGTAATTGCGGGCATTCACCTGCCCCGGCGCAGCCAAGGGTTCGAGGAATACCGCAAACCTGCGGCCCACGTAGCCGCTCATGGGCAGCTTCAAATAAACCTCGGTCGCCAGGATCATCTTTGCGACCGGATCGTGGAACTGCTCCACCAGTTGCTCGTATTCCGCCTGGTGAGCCTGCCAGATGGCATGCAGCTTCTCCTGCTGATAGTAGGTCTCTAACAGCGGCACCAGGCCGCGGACGTAGGCGGCGTCGGGCGGGAGGTCCGCGTCGCTGATCAGGGTCGCGAACTTCGGCGGATCTCCCAGGTTCAGCGCCAGCGACACATATTGCGCCAGATCGCGGCCGGCATCGGCCTGGCGATGGTCGCGATAGAACTGGCAAAGCTGGTCGCGGGCGCCAGCGGCTTCCGGCGAGGCTTCCGCCGCCCGCGCCAGTTCCGCCCGGATTTTCGCCCGCACCGGGTACGAGGAATTCAATTCCTGGTTGTACCCGCACGCGTTCAAAGCCGCCAGCACGCTGAACAGGGTCTCGCTGGTCTCCAGCGTGACCCCTTCGACTCCACTCAGGGCAGGCTTGGGGATCTGCTGTGCCGCCGCGCACAGCGCCAATGCCGCGCACAACGCAAACATCCGCAATGACCGGGAGCGGGAGCGGAACCGCAGACTACTCCTCCTGGAAAGGAAGCGCAGGCCTTCGGGCCTGCGGGAAATGGATGAATACAAAGTGTAAGGGCTGGGGTGCAGCAGGGTCAAACGGGTGGCGGGATAGCAGACAGAAACTTCGCGACCTACAGAAAGAGCAGGATTGGCCTACATTGCGAAATGTATGCGAGGAGCAAATCAAGAAATCACCAGAACGGTTAACGCTGTATCTGTTTGCTGGCGTAGCTTACGCGAACCTCGGCGATCGAGAACAGGCAATCAAGCGGCTTGAGCTCACCTCGCTGACTCGGCTCGCGCTTCCTCAGGATGACAATACAGCGAAGTTTGGCCTATCCGCGGACGTTGATCTTGGCGAACGACAACACCGCCCGCCCCGAGGTGGGAACGCCAAACGTGGTGGCGGGCTGGAAGGTGGTGAAGATCATGATGTTGTTCAGTTGCGGCTCCAGCCCGCGGGCATCCGCTGGTCCGGAGATGATGCGATAGTCCTGCACGCGGCCGTTGGCGTCCACCAGGGTTTCGACCACCACCGGTTCCAAGTTAGCAGCGGACTCGGATTGCAGCCCCAGTTCTGAGGGCAGAGCTTGCAGCCGCGGTGGGGTGTAGAGCAGCGTGGGCACGTCATCCCGCGCCGCCGAAAGCTGCATGGGCATCGCCATGAACCCGATCAGGACCCCGAAGAAAATAACGGCGGTGACCAGCCCGGCGGTGGCGGGCAGCATGAAGGCGCCGGCAAGATTCTCGATCCGTACCAGCAATCCCTGCAGGCGGTGCTGGGGCCGTTGCGCCGCGGCCTGCGAGATCGCCACCCGCAAGCGCAACGCCAGATCGGGCGGCGCCGGCTTCGCTCCCAGCGACGAGACCAACTGCTGCGTGCGCCGCCACGCCGCGTACTCCGCCCGGCAATCGGCGCACTCGCCCAGGTGCTGGGAGATGGCCTGCATCTGCCGGCCCGGCACGGCGCCGTCCAGGTACGACGAGAACAGGGAGCGCGCTCGATTGCAGTTCATGAGCTTGCTAATCTCCATTGACCTCGGCCGGGACCTCCAGCAATCCCAGCACCGGGCCGACTTCCTGGACGTAAGCGGCCAGCCGCTTCTTCAGCGCTTCGCGGCCGCGCATCAGCCGCGATTTCACCGTGCCCAGGGATACCTCCAGAATCTCGGCCATCTCTTCGTACGAGAACCCCTCGATGTCGCGCAGGATCACCGTGCTGCGGTACGGCTCCGGCACCAGCCTCAGTTCGCTTTCCACCTTGGCACGGACTTCCTCCTGCGCCACGCTGTCGAACGGACTGCGCCCGGGATCCGCCAGCGTTTCCCTGAGAGCGGATTTCCGCGGGGCATCCTGCTCCATCGAGGTTTCCCGCCCTTTGTGGCGGAACCACCAGCGGCGGTGGTTGGAAGCCTCATGGATGGCGATGCGATAGATCCAGGTCTTCAGGCTGGCTTCGCCCTGAAACTGCCGCATGCCGCGGAACACCTTCAGGAATACTTCCTGGGTGGTGTCGGCGGCGTCTGCAGGGTCATTCAGCATGCGGTACACCAGGCCATACACGGGCTGGTGAAAACGGTCGATCAGCCAGACGTAAGCCTCCTCCGAACCGCTCTTCAGTTCGGCCAGGATCGAGGCTTCTTCACCCCGCACCGGAAACGCGCTCGCCAGATCGCCCAAAACTGCTACCCCCGCGACCAGCTTCATGGCTGGTACAACTATCTTAGCGGGATAGTTTCGCGGCAACAACTGCTATCAACTCGCCTGCCCCGGTTTCACCACAAAGCCGAACCGCCTCAGCTAAATAGACTCCGTGCCAGGCTCGCGGGTTCCCACTTTGGGGTACCAAAGTTTGGCTTCGGGCGCGCTAACCCTCCTGAGGTCCCTCGCTGCGCTCGGGATTTCGGCCCGCGGCTCAGCTTTTAGCTTGCCCTGAGAAGCTGAGCGAAGCGAAGCTGTCGAATGGGCCGCGGAAGACGCCTCAACCTACTGCGGATTGCTGGGTTGGGTGGGAGAGGCCTGGGCAGTGCCGGTGGCAGCCGGTTTCTTCTTGGGGCTCTTTTTAACCGGCTTCTTGGGCCCGCTCTCGTTGTCGTCCACGATGATCTTCTTGGGCTTGGCGGGAGCTGCAGCCCGCGCTGCCTTGACTTGGTCCTGGAGCCGCACGATTTCCGCATCCTTCGCTCTGGCCAGCGCCTCCAGGCGCTCCCCGAGGGCATGCCGCGCCTGGTCGATGCGATTCAGGTCCGACACCAAGGGCTCGAACTCGTTCTTCGACCCGAAAGCGCCGGCCGACTCCGCCAGCGACGAGATCACGTCGTAGAGCACGCCCAGATTGCGGTAGAGCTTGAAATTGGCGGCGAAGTCGTTGGGCGAGGCCTGCGCTTGCGACACGATCGTAGGCAGCGCCACGGTGAGGTTGCGCTGGATGGCCTCTGCTTTGGTTTGGGCATCGCCCTTGACCTCGTTAGCGACCTTCCACTTACGGATGTTCAGCAGGCTGACGTCGGCGGTGGTGGTCCGTGCCGCTGCCTGAATCTGCGCCAGCAGAGGCAAGATGTCGCCGGGGCCGGCCACCGGAACGGCAGAGGAGACCGCGGGCCGCTCCGGTGCAACGTTCCCGCCGGGCGGCGCTCCTACCTGCGCTCCCGCCGACAAGGTCAGCAGGGCCACCGCCAAGACACAAAGACGTCGTTTCTCTTTCATGCCCACTCGCTTCCGCACGAAGTGGCTGACGCCCATCCGGATTCCGATGGCCGCACCACCATTGCGGTAACATCCTATCTCATGTCGCGGATGTCATTGCCCATATCGTGTGAATCTCTCCCGGGGGCTCTTCACCCGGGCGGGGTTTCGGCCGTGCCCTTTTTTGAAAGCACTTTCCGCTCGCACAACCGCCACGGCAGGCATAACATCCAAGGAGTGAGGGTGAGTGTGTGCCGTGGCTCAGCGTCGCCTGCTCGCGCTGGCAGTTCTGATCGCGATTGCCGCTGTGCTCATCTCGCCCGCGGTGCCCAGCGCCCCTCCTCTGCTGCCGGTAAGCGCGCTGCTGCTGGTGGGCATCATCGTGATAGCTTTCCACGCGGCTGTGCGCTTGGATCGCCCCGTGATGGCTGGGCTCAGCCCTGCCCGATCGGCATCGCCCGGCGCCGGACTTGGGTTCGTAACCGCTGGGCTTCCGCTCCGTCGCTGAGAGAACTGCGTGGCTTGTTATACTCCTTTGGCCTTCAGCAACCCCCACCGTTGTCAGCCCATTGAGGAGAGGTATCGTGACTGCCACGACTGCAACCACACCATCGAGGAACCTGAGAGCGCGCGAGGTAGTCGCGGCCTGGTACCGCATCCTGACCGGAAGCCCGCCCATGCTTTCCATCGAGATCACCAAGGAATGCCCTCTGAGCTGCCCGGGATGCTATGCCTACAACGAGCAGCACCTGGGGGGCGCGGCGACCCTGCGCGACCTCAGCGACTTCCGCGGAGAAGAGCTGGTCCACCGGGTGGTGGACCTGGTGAAGCAACACCGGCCCCTGCACGTGTCGCTGGTGGGCGGGGAACCGCTGGTGCGCCGCAAGGAACTCGACCAGATGCTGCCGCAGCTCGGCGAGCTCGGCGTCTTCACGCTGCTGGTGACCAGCGCCGTCGCTCCCATTCCCGCCGCATGGATGGAGATCCCCCGGCTCCGAGTCACGGTTTCGGTGGATGGCCTTCCCGAGCACCACGACATCCGCCGCAAGCCCGCAACCTACGAACGCATCCTCAAGAACATCGCCGGTCGCGAGGTCAACATCCACCTCACCATCACCCGCCCCATGGTGCACAGCGCCGGATACCTGGAGGAGTACTTTGCCTTCTGGAGTGCCCGCCCCGAGGTCAACCACATCTGGGTGAGCACCTACACGCCCCAGGTAGGCGAGGAGACCAGCGAGATGCTGACCGGGAACGACCGCGCGGCTCTATTCGAGCGTATGCCTCAGTGGCAACGCACGTTCCCCAAGCTGCTGATGACGGGAGCCATGGCGGACGCCTTTGCCCGGCCTCCGGAGTCCCCTGCCGACTGCGTTTTCGCCAAAATGTCGGTGAACTACTCGGCGGACATGAGCACCCGGGTGGAGCCCTGCATCCTGGGCGGCGTGCCCGACTGCAGTCAGTGCGGGTGTGCCGCCAGCGTCGGGTTCCATTCGCTGCGCCATACGGCCCTGATCGGACCACTGAAGGTGGGGCACCTCGTTACAGCTTCGGTCGCGATCGGCGCCACGGTCGGCCGTTTGCGCCGTTCTGTCGAACCGGAGCGGTGGCAAAAGCCGGGGTCGCAGAAAAAGGAACTGGTCCAACTCCGCGTGCCTTAGCTTCGCTGCACGCCGTTTATAGAGCAGAAGCCCGCAGAACCTGCCCCGAGCGGAGTCGAGGGGAAATCCCGAGCGCGGCGAGGGATCTAAGAGGGAAGTTGGTGGACCTGGTCGGGTTCGAACCGACGACCTCTTCCATGCCATGGAAGCGCGCTCCCAACTGCGCCACAGGCCCACTTACGGCAAGGCTGGCATTGGTAATTTTGCGCCGAGGCAGGCCCCAGAGTCAAACCGGGCGCGCACCATCCGCGGTGCACGCCCGGCATTCGGCCAACAAACTCGTTTTGAGCGGTCGCTCGTGCCCGTGGCCTAACCCACTGGGCTGCCAATGGTCAGGCAGTTGGACGAGCTATTGGGATCGACTTTGATGGTGAAGGTGTCGGTGGTGCAGAAGTGGCGGCTGCCGCTCGTGCCTGGCGCACTGGGATCAGCCAGCCACTGATACAGGCTGATAATACCCCCCGACGACGTGGTGCAGGTTCCCGCGCTAAACGTGTAGCCACTCTTGATGCCGCTAGCCAGTGACGCATCAATGAGTCCGGCCGCGGACGAACTTGCCAGAGCGCCGCCGCTCGGCGGCCCCAGGTCGCTCAGTGTGCAGGTAAAGCTGTTGTTATACGTCAGGTTGTAGGTCGCTTCAGCAGTGTTCAGCGCCCGCAGCGAACCCACTGCCGAGGCCTCGTTAGCGGCGATGCGTGACCTCATCAGGTTGGGAATCGCGATCGCGGCGATCACCAGGATGATCGCCACCACGATCAGCAATTCGATCAAAGAAAAGCCGTGTTGTTTGCGCATAGACTCGCGTTCTCCCGTCGGTTCACAAACACATCGGGACGAGTGCAGGAACGCAGTTTTGGAGCCAGTCGGAGCACGGCGAGTCTTCGCTGTAAGCTACTGTTACTGCGCTACTTAGCAGATGGCTCCTGGAACGTCTGCCACAG
>JAHFUA010000001.1 GCA_023265315.1 Acidobacteriota bacterium
GCCGTTCTCCCCACCCGCGTGGGGATGGTCCGGAAGGCGGTAACGTGCTATTCTTCAGTCTTGAGTTCTCCCCACCCGCGTGGGGATGGTCCGTGGCGCAAGAAGAAGCCGCTTTCCCCGACCGTGTTCTCCCCACCCGCGTGGGGATGGTCCGTACGAGATCGGCGCCGACGTGATGCCGGCCGAGTTCTCACCACCCGCGTGGGGATGGTCGGTGGTCACCGTCGTCGCGTGTGCCACGTTGCTCATTCTCCCCACCCGCGTGGGGATGGTCCGACCGTCGCTGAGATTCCCGAGCCGAAGGCGATGTTCTCCCCACCCCCGTGGGGATGGTCCGCTAGATGCGGTGGCCGTTCGGATTCTCTCTAGGTTCTCCCCACCCGCGTGGGGATGGTCCGAAGCACCGCCCGGCCAGCCGGCTGTTTCATGCGTTCTCCCAACCCGCGTGGGGATGGTCCGGTATTCAGCCGCACCCCAGCGCGGCGTACTCCTGGGCCTTGAGGCCGGAGTTGGCGCGGAACTGGTCGGCGGTGTTCCAGAGGCGCGCTTCGAGCGTCTCGGTGAGGGCGTCCTTCTCAGAGGGGGCGATCCATTGCATGGGGCGAGAATTGGGGGCGCACCCGGCCGCGGCGAGCACGGGAAACAAAGTTTCGCAGAGTCGAGGCGGCGGTGGCGGGTTTGCGGAGGCAGGGAGTAGAGCGAGTGGGACCAGAAAGCGCAAGAGCTGGATACAAACAAGTCGGCGGAACGCATCAGCGTGCAACGACGGGGAGCAGTGGGCGGAGCGAGTCGGGAAGGTCCGGCTTCGGGTTGCAGTGTGGCTCTGAGCTGTCGCCCATGTAGTAGAAGCGGCCGATATCGCCGGCGCGGCGGACGAGCAGCTGTTTCTGCAGATCGACGCTCAGTTCGGCCCCGGAGAAGGAGCGGATCTTGCATCCCTCGTAGCCGAAGCCGGCGACGAGGTCGGTGCGCACGAGAAGCTCAAGCAGCATAAGGTGGTATTTCGGGTGGGCGTGGGTATTGGCCCGGCCGCGAATCTCGATGATCTCGCGGCCCGAGAGGAGCACGGTGAGATGCGGCATCCAAAATTCGCACCAGCCGCGGTAGCGGCGCAACCGGTGACGGAGGGAATACAGGGTCAGGTTCTCCCGCGCCGAGTTGCCGCAATGGTGCATCAGGAGCCCTTCGATCCGCGACGAGGTATCGGCGGCACTGCGCACCCAGCGCCACTCGCCGAGGTCGACGACGGTCTCGGCCTCCGACTGATATCTTTCGAGCTCGCAGCGATGGCTGGGTAGATCGGCCGCCATGAAATGGGGCAAACGGAAGTACCGGCCGGTATTCCGGGCGAGTGCGGGATGGCGTTGCTGGCGGGCCGCGCGACGCGCCACCCGGGGCGCCTGGGCGACGAAGAGCGGGCAGTCGGACAACCAACCGGCGCGGAAGCCGCGCAACAACTCCGCTGCCTCGTGGACGGAGGTGGTGTTCGCCCACGCCGCGCGCACGGTGGCGCGAAAGTCCTCCGGCCCGAGCCCCAGCACGGCCCGCAGGACATCGAGCATGGCGTCGAGGCGGCGCCAGCCGCGGCGCCGGTTCAGGGGGTTCTGGGAGAAGGTGCTCACTCGACGTAGTGTAGTGTCGGTGTCAGACATTGGCGGTCACACCCGTACAGCGAGCCGAAAAGCGGGCCCGGGCGGCAGCAAACTTAGGGTAGTCGGCGCCATTCGTCGTTATTGATCAACTACCGCGATCGCTTGCCCTAGTCAACGACTCCCCCTCCGAAGCGCCTGCTTTGGGTCGGCTTCAGCCAATCTAAAAGAAGGTCTCTATGTCGACTATTTCTGCAGGGGAAGTGTTCCGGATACGGATCCGAGCATGACCGATCCTCCTCTGCATTCTTCCATTTCGCTGTGCTGCTTCCTAGAGCTGCTTTTCTCTAACCATTGCCTGGTTCTGCTTTGTTCATTCAGCGAGCCATGATTCCATTATAACAGACAGAACCACGACTCCGCTGAACACACCTGACCGCCGGGGTTACCTCGCTCAGCTCGAAGTTTGCACGTCAGGCAGCAGCCGCGCAATAGGTTCCGTACTCAAAACCGCGATTCCACAATCCGCGAGTGAGTTGACGACAACCAACTTTTGCCTACGATCTTTCCCGCTCTTGATCTCCCTCCCGCGTAACCTCCTACGCCATCCGGGTTTGATTCTAGATACGAAAGCGCAACCTTCGCTGCCCCCGGCCCCTGCGTCGAGCCCACGCTCCGCAGGGGCTTTTCGCATCAGCGACACAAGAGAGCGCCGGTCCACTTCAATGGGCGACCGTGTCGCTGATACGCCTAGGTAGTTGGCTGGACTACGTCGCAGGCCTCAACCCGAGGAACCAGAAGGTTCTTGGGGACCATGGGTAGCAGCACCTCGTCCAAGATCATGCCGAGGGGCAGGCCTCGCCGGGCAGCTTGCTCATAGAGCCAGACCGCGACCGGCTCCACTACCGACGGCCCTTTGCCGCCGAGGTACACCCGCCCTCGGCGGGTTCGGTACAACACTCCGGTCTTGGTTCCAGCAATAGCGATGCGGGCCAATTTAAACGCCTTCTTGTCCACCTTCTTCTTACGCATACATTCTCGATACAGTATCCCCCGCTAAACACAAGAGTGTCGCGCGTCATGGCAAAAGTACGCCCGTCATGCGCGGGGAAGGAACCGCACGGGTTCCGCGATTTCAAGAAGGCGACGGAGAAGCGGATCAGCCCGGACGGCGCTCTTGCCGCCCTCAGTGCCGGCGAGCTGCTCGGCGGTGCAGTTGGTCGAGGCGAGCAAGGGCAGCCACAGCTCGAGACGACGGTTGATCAGGCTGAAGAGCCATGCCCTTGCGCGTTCCTCCTGCGCCGCTGTCGTCGCCTCCTGCCACGGACTCGCAGAAACGGTGACACTTTCAACATGTCCGCTGCGTACCACACGGTGCCTTCGTCAGAAGTCTCTTCGAAACCGCCGGCACGACGAACCGAGACGTGCGCCCGTTTGCATCGATCTGCGCTGACAGCCCAAACATGGTAGCATGGTCAGCATGGTGTTTGGGCTATACGCGTACGATCCACCTTTCTCCCGAAGGGATGTAGAGACCATGCTGACCATGCTGACCATGCTCGCCAACTCCGCCCGCCCTCGGCCTGTCGGCCGATCCGACACCTCGATTCCCGCCGGGCCACACCCTGCTCGCGGTGCCACCCGTCGGCCCCGCCGCCTTGGAATCGCCGGAAACCATCTCAGCACCGACCGACACGACCGGTGTGGGCTCACGCCCGTGCCGGCGCTCGCCGGCTCAACCGAGTCCCATCGACCTCCGGTCTGGTCCGGTGATGAAAACCCTCGAGTCCGCGAAAATCCCCCAACCTCTTTGATGCGCGCGCATCAAAAAGAGGGCCGTGGGAGAAACGGCCAAGCCACCACGCCAGAAGACGGATAGCCCGCCGGGCACGAAGCGCGGCGGGCAAGAACCCATCAGCGAGCGATCAATCCCGCCCTTTCACCACCTCAACCCGATAGGTGCGTTGGTGCCCTTTGCCTTCGATGCAAAAACGCAGCGATGGCGTTCCCGGGAACACGATGGCGTCATGGCGCGCGAGGTACTTCGCAAAGCGCGCCTTCGTGCTGCGGTCCAATCCTTCGCCGTCTCCGATGCCTCGCTCGAACAGCCCATGCTTCGCTGCAATCGTCACGACGCCGGAAAAGTCCAGCCGGGCAAATTCCTGCTCGGCATGCAGAACGAGAACCAGTTGCACAAAGTCCGCGCGATCGGTGTCGCCACCGTCACGCAACTGCGCCTTTTCGACGGGGCACCCAAAGCCCGCGGCCTCTACGATTGCCCCGATGGTGTCGCACCACGGCTCGTAACCGGCCCGCGTCTTCGATGGCTCCGGCCGCCCGTTCTCGTCCCAGTGTCGGACGAACGCCCACAGCGCACCCAGCAAGCGCCACCGCCGGCCGATCAATTCAACCTCGCTCAGCCGCTGCGAGTAAACCCGGTCTTCCGGCCTCGCGTGTTCGCTGAAGAGTTCCACGAACAACGCCCGCCGCTCGATGTCCTGGGAGACAGTGCAGCCGTTTCCCGTGATGAAGACCGTCGATCTGTTCTCGCCGGAAAACATCTGGGACGCCGAAAGCACACGGCCCGAGAAATGCGGCGACGTGAGCAACGCCTCCAACGATGACGAGGAAACATGCCTGCGCATGTTGTCGAAGAAGATCACCGGTTGCGCGGCAATGACAGCCGACAGCAATGTCTTTTGCATCTCCTCCTCTCGCTCGGGCGGCGGCGTCCGGTAGGACCTGCCGAGCACGGGAACAACGGCGCAGTCGGCGCAGATCGTTTTCCCCGCGCCCGGAGCGTTGGCGATGTAGACAAACGCCGGGCGCAGCGATGCCGATGGCATCAAACCCGAAGCGAACAGCGTGAGCATCGCCGCCACCGCCACCCCTTTCGACCGCGCATCGGCAAAGGCGAACTCGGCAAACAGTTGATCGATTTCCTTCCGCGCTTGGTTGAGCGAAGCCGCCTCATATTTCCCTGCGTGCAACGTCAATGTCGCGCTCGCGTGGTCGTAACCGGGTGCCAGAAGTTCGATCGCTCCATCAGCTCGCAAGACCGGCAGCGGCACGTCGTTGACCTGCTCAACCGTCCGCAGCAAGTCGAGGAACTGCGGCGACTGCATCACCCCGCGGGCGTCGTCGGTGCTCATCGTGCGATGCACTGCCACCGTGGCCACCTCGTTGTTCTTCGGCGGCTTGGATCGGTAGCAACGCACATGCTTCTCGGTGAGTGTCCGGAACTCCTCCGGATCGACCGGGCGCAAGCCCCGCTTGTCCCGGGTCAATGTCGCAACGATCTTGTCACCGCGCCGGAACAGTTCGGCAGCCGTTAGGGCCGCGCCGAGTTCCTGGGCGAAGTCCGACAAAAGCCGTTCCTCGCCCGGCAACTCGATTCCCGGGCGGGAATCGTTCACCCAACGCTGGGCGGCATTTGCCACGCCGGCCCCCACCACGCCCGTGAATGTCTTCGGTGCGGAGAACCGCGTCACGTCCTCATTCATACGATTTCCCCCTTCGCGTTCATCAATCCAGCGTGGACAATCAGGTCCCGGATTCCGTCTTCCGAAAACGGCTTCGCCTTGTGCAGCTCGTTGAAATCCTTCTCTGTCGAACCCGCCTCGATCGGCAGCACGGCGACGCGGGCCGACAGGTTCGCCATCGCGCGCACAAACGGCGCTTCACCCTGCCACCAACGTGCCCCGGCCTCGTCGCCATCTGGCAGGACCAGAACCCGCGCCGCCGCCGGCCAATGCCGGGTGTAAGCATCAACAAACCCGCGCCACGAGGTAGCCCCACGAACACCGACGACGGTCGCCCACTCCCGCCAAGCCCGTTCATGGGCCAGCCATCCGGCCGCCGCCGCGAAGGTGATCGCGTCCCATTGCCCTTCCGCCACGACGATCAAGCGCGCGCCCGAGAAATGCCCCAGCACGAACGGCAATGCCTGGGTCCCCTTCGGTTTGAATTCCCAATACGCCCGACCGCCCGATGGCGAAACATGGCGAGCATGGAAGCCGACGCCCTCCCAGCCGCCTTTCCGCGGCGATTGCACGAGGAAAGCCCAAGATCTCGGTCTTCCGCTGCCCCGCAATTCCGGGTAAGCCATCAACCCGAGCCCCGCCACCGCCGCGGTTGTCCCGAACGGCCAACCGCGCCAAGTGTCGCACGCAATCTGCGAGGCCCGGTCTAGGCGGAGCCAACTGTTGCCGTCGCGCCACTCGCGGCCGGTGTCCGGAGGCATCGGACGCGCCGGGACTTTGCGAGGCTCGCGTGCGACTGGGGCAGGTGCTCGCTGGGCAGGCGCCTGGCGCGCCTTCGCTGCAAGCGTCGGATCGAATGCCGGCTCCCCCAGCCGCTCGCGGATCAGGTCCATTGCCTCGATCACGGTTCCACCGTGCGCCTTGCGTAGGAAGTCGATGACATCGCCACCCTCGTCGGTCGCAAAGTCCTTCCACCGCTGCCCGTTTTCATAGACCGAGAACGACGGCGTGGCGTCGCCGTTCTTGTGCGAATCCGGGAACGGCGACCGGCAGATTCTGTTCGGTTCGCCGGGGAGTCCCTCGTCCTGCCACGCCCGCGCGATGGGATAGCGCGCCTTCAGTTCGTCGATTGGTAGGTGACGCATGGTCTTCAGGCCACAAGGCGACGGGCGGTGGAATCGGCAGCACTGGAGCCAGCCAGAAATGGGCAGCCGGCCCCAGCGTCGCACGCCGCGCGGCAAACGCGGATCGCTTGCGCCGCGGCCTCGCGAGTGCGGAACCGCCCTTCGTACCGCAACGCGGATCCGCCATAGGGGACCGCCAACGTCCAGCCAGTTTCGGACCCTGGGTCCTCGCGTGGCTCGCAACGACAAGAAGTGACCGTGGGCATATTCAAGTCGCCTTTCCCCCGCCGGTTGCCGCCGCGTCGAAATACGCCGCCACGTCCTCAGGGCGGTAGCGTGTCACCCGGGAGTTGATTTTCAGTGCCGGCAGGCCGGCACGCTCGGCCCGCTTGATGCTCTCAGGCGAGGCGTAGCCAGCAAGCGCGGCAACCTCGACGCGGGATAGCAGGCGCCCGCCGGTCTTGAGAATGATACGCAGGCGTGCGAGTTCGGACGGCGAGAAATCCCGCGGCGTTTTCGCCGGCTGGCGCCCCCCGGTCACGGGCGCATCGCAAACTGTTTGGTTCGGCATGGTGCCCGAGTGAAAAACGGGCACAAATCACGACCGCGAAACTTTCCCCCAGAAGGATCCTATTTTCCCGCGACAGAGGCTTTATTCCCGCGAAGCGCCCCGGTTTTCCCGCGCCCTTTCTAGCCCAAGTTCGTCAGTTGCGGAAGCGACTTTTCGCAACATCAACGAGTTGCGCGGTTCAGGTCGCGTTTTTCGGCACTACATCGGCGATGGGGCGGGCGCCTTTGGGCAGGCGCAGGCC
>JAHFUA010000044.1 GCA_023265315.1 Acidobacteriota bacterium
TCGCCGAAGTGGGGATGGTCCGCCTCGCCCTGCTCCGCCGAGATCCAGCACTCGTGGCCGTCGGGATAGCGGTAGAAGCGGCGATAGCCGAAATCGCGCCCCAGCAGTCCGAACTTCCACAGGTGGTAGGCAATGTCCTTGCCGACGTAGGTGATGGTGCCGTTTGAGCGCACGATCACCTTCTGGTCTTCCTCCGTGCTGTTCTGGGCGAGTATCGCTGCTAACTGCGCGAGCGCATTCTGCTGGTTCTTAGCTTGTAATTTCTCGGCGTGACAGGTTACGACGGTGCCGCTGGGGATGTGCGTGATGCGCACCGCTTCGTTCGCTCCCGCCCCTACGAATGTGTCAATGCGAAGATCCTTTGGATCCAGGCTGTCGGTAGCCGCCCGTCTGCGGGATACCACCCAGCAGCCTTGGTTTTTCCCCTCCGTGACGTACGTCAGCACACCTTTTTCCTTCATCTGCTGGAACGCCAGGTCCCAGAAATGCAGGCGCAGGATCTCGCTCTCGCGCGGCAGAAAGTCGTACTCGATGTCCAGCCGCTGCATGGTCTCGAGGTGGCGGCGCAAGACGGTGGTGGAGATGAACTCGGCGATCGCGGCTATTTCGTTCCCGCCCTGCTCGATAGCGTGCAGCGTGTCCAGACGGACTTTGAGGTTCGCTTTGTTCTGCTCGTACCACTGCGTGACGCGGGCGTAGAGGTCCCAGCAGGTGTAATCGAAGCGCGGGTCGGAGGCGATGAGACGCTCGATCTCGGCCCGCGATTTCTTCTCCAGATGGAGGAAGCCCACGATCACGTCCGCCACCTGCACGCCGGTATTGTCGATGTAGTTCTGTACGTCCACCGAGCGGCCATGGGCGCGCAGCAGCCGCACGAAGGTGTCGCCCAGGATGGCGTTGCGCAAGTGGCCGATATGCGCTGCCTTGTTGGGATTGATGCTGGTGTGCTCGACCAATATCTTGCCGGCGATCTCCGGCGTCGTCGCGGGGCCAGCAGCCAGCGCAGCCGCCAGTTCGCCGCGGTCCGCACGGGCGTTGATGTAGCCCGCGCCCGCGACTTCCAGCTTGTCAAAACCGGGCACTGCGCCCAGACCGGCGACGATCTCTTCCGCGATCTTGCGTGGCGGCTTGCGCAGCTTCTTGGCGAGTTCGAACGAGAGTGGCAGCGCGTATTCGCCGAACTCGGTGCTCGGCGGCTGCTCGATCACGATCGTGGGCAGCTCGAGCTGGTACTTTTCGCGCAGAAAAACGCGCACGCGCTCGGCCAGACGCTTCTGGAAGTGGAGATACACGCTCGGGAAGCCTTCGTAAGTCGCTGAGGAAAAACCGATTATAACAAACCCGTTTGGGCCCTCTGGTTTGACCCGGAGGCACTGGCTTCCCTATCATCCAAGTTTGTCTCTTACCAACGAGGCGGAGTGAGCGCCATGCGTATCGCCTATCTCGACTGCTTCTCCGGCATCAGCGGCGACATGTTCTTGGGAGCGCTGCTCGATGCCGGTCTGCCCGCGAGCGTGCTCGAGGAGACCGTGGCCACGCTCGATGTCGGCGCGCGCCTGGAGATTTCGCGCGTCACCCGCAGCGGCATTTCGGCGACGAAGGTTGATGTCTGGATCGGTGACGAAAAAGATCTTCCGCGCGAGCAGGTGTCGCATGTGCATGAACATGGGCACACGCATCATCACAGTAGCGCCGGCGTCTCGCCGGGGTCCCCAGCGCGCCCGAATTTGGCGCGATGGGGTGACTCGCCGGCTGTCGTGCGGGCGTCCCGCCCGCACACTCACGAAGACACCCATCGCGGGCTGAAGGAGATTAGCGAAATCATCCGCCGTGCGAACATGGCACCCGCGGCCCAGGAACACGCGCTAGCCATCTTCCAGGCGCTGGGCCAGGCGGAGGCGAAGATCCACAATACCGAGGTGGAGAAGATTCACTTCCACGAGGTCGGCGCGGTGGATGCGATCGTGGACATCGTCTGCGCAGCCGTCGGCAGCCTCGCCCTGGGCGTGGACGAGTGGGTCTGTTCCCCGCTCAACGTGGGCGGCGGCTCAGTCGAGTGCGCGCACGGGAAGTTCCCCGTGCCCTCGCCCGCGACGGTCGAACTGCTGCGCGGTGCGCCCGTGTATTCCTCGGGAGTGGACGCTGAGCTGGTCACGCCGACGGGCGCTGCCATCGTAAAGACACTGTGCCAGCGCTTCGCTCCCTTCCCCGCGATGAAGATCGCCGCCACCGGCTATGGCGCGGGTTCGCGCGACTTCGCCGGCCAGCCTAACGTGGTCCGGCTGACCATCGGCGACGGTGTAGAGACGCAGCTTGCTGTTTTCCCGGACATACCCGAGGAAACGATCGCGGTCCTCGAAGCCAGTCTCGATGACCTGAATCCGCAGGTCTTCGGCTACGTGATGGAGCGGCTGCTCACGGAGGGCGCGCTTGACGTCTTCGGCACGCCGGTGCAGATGAAGAAGAATCGTCCCGGCATGCTGCTGACCGTGCTGGCACGGACGGAAGATGCGCCGCGGCTGGCGAAGCTGGTCTTCGGCGAGAGCACCACGTTGGGCATCCGCATGCGCCTGGAGCGCCGGCAGACGCTGGTGCGCCGCACCGTCGCGGTGCAGACGCCGTGGGGCGAGGTGCGGATGAAGGTGGCGAACCTGAACGGCTCGGTCGCTAACTATGCGCCGGAGTACGAGGACTGCCGCCGCATCGCCGACCGGCACAAAGTCCCGCTCAAGCAGGTGATACAAGAAGCCAATAAGAGCTACCTGCAAAGTCAGAATGGCTGAGAAGTTCTACATCACGACCCCGATCTACTACGTCAATGCCCGCCCGCACATCGGGCACGCGTATACCACCATCGTGTGCGACGCCATCGCGCGCCGCCAGCGCATGCTGGGCTCCGACACCTTCTTTCTCACCGGCACCGACGAGCACGGGCAGAAGGTCGAGCGCTCGGCGTCCGAAGCTGGCATCACTCCCCAGCAGCTCACCGACCGCATCGCCGGCGAATTCCGCGGGCTGTGGGACCGGATGAACATCAGCTACGACGACTTCATCCGCACCACCGAGGAGCGCCACAAGCTCGGCGTGCAGGAGATGTTCCGCCGCATCCGCGACCGCGGCTACATCTACAAGGGCTCATACAGCGGCCAGTACTGCGTCTTCGACGAACTTTACGTGGACGCGGCCGGCCCCGGCGCGCCCTGCCCCGAGTGCGGGCGGCCCACCGAGACCGTGAGCGAGGAGAACTACTTCTTCAAGCTGTCGGCATTTGAAGACAAGCTGCTCGAGCTCTACACCGGGCAGCCGGGCTTCATCCGCCCGGATACGCGCCGCAACGAGGTGATGGCGTTCGTGCGCAGCGGCCTGCGCGATCTTTCCATTAGCCGCACCACCATCCAGTGGGGCATTCCGGTGCCGGACGATCCCCGGCACGTCATCTATGTCTGGCTTGACGCACTGAGCAACTACTGCACCGCCATGGGCTTCGGCTCCCCCGACAAGCAAGACCAGCAGAAGTTCGCGCACTACTGGCCCGCCGACGTGCACATGATCGGCAAGGAGATCGTGCGCTTCCACTGCGTGTACTGGCCGGCGTTCCTGATGGCCGCCGGGCTGCCACTGCCCCGGTCCATCATCGCGCACGGCTGGCTGCTGTTCGAGGAAAGCAAGATGTCGAAGTCGCGCGGCAACATCGTGCGCGCCGAGACGGTGATCGACGTCCTCGGCAACGACGCGCTGCGCTACTTCCTGCTGCGCGAAGTGGTCTTTGGACAGGATGGCAGCTTTTCCTTCGACGCGCTGGTGCAGCGCTACAACTCCGACCTGGCCAACGATCTCGGCAACCTCGCCAGCCGCACCCTCACCATGATCGCGCGCTACTTCCGCGGAGAGATGCCGTATCCCTCACCCGGGGGCTCGCGCACCGCGGCGGACGACGCCATCGCCAGGGCGGCCGAGCAGACCATCGCCAGCTTCGCATCCCTCTGGGACGATTACCAGTTCTCGCGCGCGCTCGAAGCCGTGTGGTCGCTGGTGGGCGCGGTCAACAAATACATCGTGGATAACGAGCCCTGGGCGGTGGCTGAAAAAGAGGACGAAGGCAGCCGCTCGCGCCTGGCAACCATCCTTTACACCACGGCTGAGGCGCTGCGGATCGCGACCGCGCTGGCGCACCCCGCGATTCCGGAATCGACGGCGCGCATCTGGGAGCAGCTCGGGCTGAGCGCAATCTCCGAGTTCGGCCTGACGGACCTGAAGTGGGGCCAATTGCAGCACGGCACGAAGCTGGGCAAAGTCGAACCCGTGTTCCCGCGCGCCGACAAGTCCGCCATCGAAAGGATGCAGCAGATGGAACAGCAGCGCACGACAGCTCAGGCAGTGCAGGCCACGCCTGCGCAGACGCCGGCCCAGGCAGGACAGCCGGCGACGCAGGCGGCAGCCGGCCCCGCGCCGGCAGTGCCCGCTCCCGCAGCCAGCGCGGACGGGCGCATCAGCATCGACGATTTCGCCAAGGTCGAAATGTGCGTCGGGCTGGTCAGGGTCGCCGAGAAGGTGAAGGGGGCCGACAAGCTGTTGCGCCTGGAAGTGGACATCGGCACGGAAGTCCGCCAGGTGGTGGCCGGCATCGCCGAAGCGTACGCGCCGGAATCGCTCGTCGGGCGCAAAGTGGTGCTTGTCGTCAACCTGCAACCACGCAAGCTGCGCGGCCTGGAATCGAACGGCATGATCGTCGCCGCCTCGGTGGGCGAGAAGGGCTCGCCGGTGCTGGTGGGATTCCTGGAGGACGTACCGGTCGGGGCAAGACTGAAGTGATTGAGCCATTGGGCCATTGAGCCATTGGGCCATTGATTCATTGATCCATCGACTCATTGAGAATCGGACCCAATGAATCAATGAGTCAATGGCTCAATGATTCAATGTTCGTCGATTCCCACGCTCATCTCGAGATGTCGCAGTTCGACGCCGACCGCGATGCCATGCTGGCGCGGGCGCACGCGGCCAGCATCGAGACCGTGGTCGCGATCGGCAGCGGCACCGGGCCGGGCTCGCTCGATTGCGGCATCCAGCTTGCGAACCGCGAGAAAGCCGGCGAGCCGCACATCTACGCCACGGTCGGCATCCATCCGCACGAGGCTAGACTCGCGACCGACGCCGACTTCGAGGAGCTGAGTTCGCTCGCCCGCAATCCCAAGGTGATCGCCTGGGGCGAGATTGGCCTCGATTACTTCTACGACCACTCGCCGCGCGAGGTGCAGCGCGCGGTGTTCGTGAAGCAACTCGACCTGGCGCTGGCGGCGCGGCTGCCGGTGGTCATCCACTGCCGACCGCCCGAAGACAGCCAGAACGCCTGGGATGAGTGCCTCCGAATCCTCGCGGAACAGTGGGCGCCGAGCGGGCTGGGCGGCGTCCTGCACTGCTTCACCGGCCTGCTGGAGCATGCGCAGCGCGCGCTCGACATGGGCTTCATGATCTCCTTTGCCGGCAACGTCACCTTCCCCAAGGCACAGAACATCCGCGACGCGGCGCGGGAGCTGCCGCTCGACCGCATCTTCATCGAGACCGATTCTCCGTTCCTGGCGCCGGTGCCCCATCGTGGCAAGCGCAACGAGCCGGCATTCGTGCGGGAAGTCGCGCGCCAGATCGGCGAACTGCGCGGTGTCTCGGCGGAGGAGGTCGGGTTTCGCACCGGGCAAAACTTTTCCCGTTTTTTCAATCTCCCTTCAACCAACCAGGGCGGAACGCCGATTCCTTCACAATCCCGGGGCGCGGCACGGTAATCTATTGGATTGCTGAGGGGGCATGGCCGAATCGTTCGACATCGTGAGCAAGGTGGACCTGCAGGAGGTCTCGAACGCCATCCAGCAGGCGCTCAAGGAAGTGCACACCCGCTTCGACCTGAAGAACTCGAAGTCGCGCATCGAGCTCGAGGGCAAGGAGGCCATCGTGCTGCACTCCGAGGACGAGTTCAAGCTGAAGGCCGTCAACGACGTCTTGCAGCAGCGGCTGGTCAAGCGCAGCGTGCCGCTGAAGGCGCTGACCTACGGCGCGGTCGAGCCGGCGGCAGGAAGCACGGTCAGGCAGCGCATCGCCATGCAGCAAGGCATCCCGATCGAGAAGGCGCGCGAGATCGTGAAGCTGATCAAGGAGTCGAAGAAGAAGGTCCAAGCCTCGATCCAGGGCGACATGGTGCGGGTGAGCGGCAAGGACCGCGACACGCTGCAGGAGATAATCGCCTTGCTGCGCAACACCGACCTCGGCATCGACATGCACTTCACTAACTACAGGTCGAACTGACGTGAGCTCGCCCGCCATCAACGGAGCGAAGGCGAAGGAGGTCTTCGAACTCCTGCGCGACGACCTGGAAGCGGTGGAGCGCGAGTTCGGGCGCGATACCGTCTCCAGTGTGCCGGCGATCACCGACATCGGGGAGCATCTGCGCGCGGGCGGCGGCAAGCGCATCCGCCCGGCGCTGCTGCTGCTTTCCGCCAAGCTCTTCGACTACAGCGGACGCGGCGCCATCCGCCTAGGCGCGGTGGTGGAGATGATCCACACCGCCACGCTCGTCCACGACGACATCATTGACGAGGCCCGCACCCGCCGCGGACGTCCCGCCGCCAACACCCGCTGGGGCAACTCCAAGTGCGTGCTCGCGGGCGACTGGCTCTACATGCAGTCGTTCAAGATTGCCGTGCAGGAGCGCAACTTCAGGATTCTCGACGTGCTCATCGACCTGACCCAGCAGATGGTCGAGGGCGAACTGCTGCAGATGGAGAAGCTGGGCCGCTCGATCACGCTCGACGAGCATTTCGACCTGATCCACCGCAAGACCGCCTGCCTGTTCTCCACCTGCACCCGCCTGGGAGCGATCGTCAGCGGCGCTCCCCCGGACAACGAAGAAAAGCTGGCGCGTTACGGCCGCAGCCTGGGCATGGCGTTCCAACTCGTGGACGACGTGCTCGACCTGACGGCTTCCGAGGACGTGCTCGGCAAGCCCGTGGCCAGCGACCTGCGCGAGGGCAAGGCGACCATGGCGGTGATCCACGCGCTCGCGCAGTGCGCGCCGGAAGAGAAGGCGCTCATTCAGAAAGTACTGGACGAACGCGCGTTCAAGTCGGTGACGCACGACCAGATTCTCGCGGTCTTGAATCGTTATGGCTCTCTGGACGCTGCGACCACTCGCGCATATGAATATGCCGCCGACGCGCGCAGCGCCATCTGCGATCTCCCCGATTCCGAGATCATGCGCGCCTTGCTGTGGGCGCCGGAGTTCGTGGTGGCGAGGGAGAAATAGCCGTCAGCACTCAGTATTCAGCACTCAGCGCATGGCGATGGCCTGCATCTCGAAGCGTGCGCCTAGTAATAGCAACCCCGCTCCAAGAAACGCTCGTGCCGGCAAATCCTTTCCAAAATACTTCTGATAGGCGGCGTTGAACGTGTCAAAGAGAGACAGGTCCGTGCAGTAAACCTGTACGTACACCAGGTCGTCCATGGTCATTTGGGCGGCCTGGAGGGTGGTGCGGACGCCGTCGAGCAGCAAGCGGATCTCTTCGTCGACATCGGCGGACGCCCGCATGGTGCGGGGATCGATCCCAATCCTGCCGGAAAGAAACAGCATGTCGCCGACCAGCACTCCATCGCTGAACGGCAGTTCCGTGGGACATCCGCCGATGTTGATGTACCGCCGCTGCCGCTTGCCTGAGTGTTGATCCATTTCGTCCTCCAAGAGGGGAAGAATCGTAGCAATCTCTGTGCCTCCGTGTCTCGGTGGTGGGCTTTATACTTCCGAGTCATGGCGCGCGAAGTCGAGATCAAAACTCTGGTGCCGGATGCGCAAGCACTGGCGCGGCGGCTGCGTGCATCAGGGTTCCGGCTGGTCACGCGGCGGACGCACGAGATGAATGTGCTCTACGACCTGCCGGGACATCCCCTGCGGCAGCGCGGCGAAATCCTGCGGCTGCGCAAGTACGGCAATGTCTGGATCCTGACACACAAGTCGAAAGGCACAGTGCGGCGGCACAAATCGCGCCAGGAGCTTGAGACCGAGGTCGCCGACGGCGCGAGCCTCGACCGCATCCTGCGCGCTCTGGGCTTCTCACCCAGCTTCCGCTACGAGAAGTTCCGCAGCGAGTGGACGGACGGCCGCGGCCAAGTCGTGATTGATGAGACGCCTATCGGCACCGTGGCCGAGATCGAAGGCCGGCCGCGCTGGATTGACCGGACGGCCAGGCTGCTGGGCATCCCGCGCAGTAGCTACATCACGCTCAGCTATGGGGCGATGTTTGACGAGTGGAAGCGCCGCACCGGTAGCCCCGCCCAGGAAATGACGTTCGCGGCCGTAGGCGGGCGAAGGAAGCCTTGAGGTGATTGCGAAAAACACATTCCTCGGGGCTGAGGCCCCTCGGAATGACAAGAATCAGGGGTTTCGTAGACCCACCGCTGGCTGAGTGCTGACGGCTGAGTGCTGTGCCTACGCCCCGCAGCACTTTTTGTACTTCTTGCCGGAGCCGCAGGGGCAGGGATCGTTGCGTCCGATCTTGGCGCCGGAGCGCACGACCTGCTGGACAGGTTGATAGTCGCCGGCGCCGGCCATGCGCGCCTGCTCGAGCTCGCGGCGCTTGCGGCGCTGGAAATCTTCCTCCAGATCGTCGACCGAGGTAGAAGCGCGACGCGGGCGGCGGCCATCTCCGCGACCGTTGCCGTCGCCGGACACGGGCGCGGGCGCACCGGCAGCCTGAGCCTGTGCCTCCACCTGCGCCGCCGGCTCGATCACCTGCATCAGGTACAGGTACCGCACCGTGTCTTCCTGGAAGCGCTGCATCATGGCTTCGAACATCTCGAAGGACTCGCGCTTGTACTCCACCAAGGGATCGTGCTGGGCGTAGCCGCGCAGCCCAATGCCTTCCTTCAGGTGATCCATGCTGAGCAGGTGGTCTTTCCACTGCTGGTCGAGCACGCTCAGCATGATCATGCGCTCGTGGTAGCGCATGGCCTCGGGGCCGATCAGCTTCTCCTTGGCCGCGTAGCGCTCTTTGAGCTTGTCGAAGATGGCATCGCCCAACTCCTGCCGGTTCAGCTTGTCGGGTTCGACGCCCTCGGCCAGGAAGTCCACGCCGAAGCGGGTGAAGATGTCGCCCTTGAGTTTCGTGATGTCCCAATCGTCGGCGTGCGCTTCCTTGGGGCAGTACTTCTCCAGCAGGTCGGCGAGGATGCCAGCGACGTAGTCTTCCAGGATGAGCTCTTTCTGATCGACGCCCTCGAGCAACTGGCGGCGCATGCCGTACACCGCCTCGCGTTGCTTGTTCATCACGTCGTCATACTCGAGCAGGTGTTTGCGGGACTCGAAGTTCTGCCCTTCGACCGCCTTCTGTGCGGCCTCGATGCGGCGGGAGATCAGCCGCGACTCGATGGGCACGCCTTCCTCCATGCCCAGCCGCTGCAGCAGGTTCGAGACCCACTCTTTGGCGAAGATGCGCATCAAGTCGTCTTCGAGCGAGAGATAGAAGCGCGAGCTGCCGAGATCGCCCTGGCGTCCGGCGCGTCCACGAAGCTGGTTGTCGATGCGGCGCGCCTCGTGGCGCTCAGTGCCGAGGATGTGCAGCCCGCCTAGGCTGACCACCTCGTCGTGCTCGGCATCGGTCTGCGCCTTGTGCTTGGCCAGGATCTCTTCCCACTTCTGCTTGTCTACACGGAACTCGTTGCCCTGGTAGTACCAGGTGGTGGTGTTCTCGTCCGTTGTGCCATCGCCCAGGCGGCCTTCGGCGCGGCGCACTGGTTGAGCCAGACCCTTCTTGAAGCACTCCTGCTTGGCAATGAATTCGGGATTGCCGCCCAGCAGGATGTCGGTGCCGCGGCCTGCCATGTTGGTGGCGATGGTGATCACGCCCTTGCGTCCGGCCTGGGCCACGATCTCGGCTTCCTTCTCGTGGTACTTGGCGTTTAGTACCACGTGCTTCACGCCTTTCTTGCGCAGGATTTCCGAGAGTCGCTCCGACTTCTCGACCGACGTCGTGCCCACCAGCACCGGCTGGCTCTTCTGGTTGAGCTGTTGGATCTCGTCGGCCGCGGCCAGGTACTTCTCGCGCTCGGTGCGGTACACGGTGTCGGCGTTCTCGATACGCCGCAGATCCTTATTCGTGGGGATGACGATCACGTCGAGGTTGTAGATCTTCTGGAACTCGGCGGCTTCTGTCTCCGCGGTGCCGGTCATGCCTGCGAGCTTCTTGTACATGCGGAAATAGTTCTGGAAGGTGATGGTGGCCAGCGTCTGGTTTTCCGCCTCGACCTTCACGTGCTCCTTGGCTTCGACAGCCTGGTGCAGCCCGTCGGACCAGCGGCGGCCGGGCATGAGGCGGCCGGTGAACTCGTCCACGATCAGGACCTCGCCATCCTTCACTACGTACTCCACGTCCTTGCGGTAGAGCGCGTGGGCTTTGATGGCGGTCTCGACGTGGTGCTTCAGGTCCCAGTTCTCGGGATCGGCGATGTTGTTGATGCCCAGCAACTGCTCGACCTTCTCCCAGCCTTCGTCGGTGACGGTAATGGTCTTGTGCTTCTCATCGACCACATAATCGCCGGTGAGCACCTTGGGCTCGCCGGGCGCGGTATCGAGCTCCTCGCCCTTTTCGAGCTTGGGAATGATGCGGTTGACGCGGTCGTACTTCTCCGTAGATTTTTCCGCCTGGCCGGAGATGATGAGAGGGGTGCGGGCTTCGTCGATCAGGATGGAGTCCACCTCGTCCACGATGCCGTAGTTGTGGCCGCGCTGCACGCAGTCGGCGAGGTCGAACTTCATGTTGTCGCGCAGGTAGTCGAAGCCGAACTCGTTGTTGGTGCCGTAGGTGACGTCGGCGGCGTAGGCCTCGCGGCGCTCGGCGTCGTCCAGTTCGTGCACGATCACGCCTACGCTCAGGCCGAGGAAGCGGTAGATCGCGCCCATCCACTCCGAGTCGCGCTTGGCCAGGTAGTCGTTGACGGTCACCACGTGCACGCCGTTGCCGGTGAGCGCGTTCAGGTACACGGGCAGGGTGGCGACGAGCGTCTTGCCCTCGCCGGTCTTCATTTCCGCGATCTTACCGTCGTGCAGCACCACGCCGCCGATGAGCTGCACGTCGAAATGCCGCATTTTCAGCGCGCGACGCCCGGCCTCGCGCACCACCGCGAAGGCTTCGGGCAGGATGTCGTCCAGGACTTCCTTCAGCACCCGGTCGCGTTCGGTAGGACCCCGGCTGCTGCGGTTCTCGTCCTCGGCCGCGGGATCGAGCTGCACCTGGCTGAGGCGGTCGTTGATGCGCTGGCGGAACTCGTCGGTCTTGGCGCGCAGCTCGGCGTCGGAGAGGTGCTGCACCTCCGGCTCGAGGGAATTGATTTTCTCGAGCAGGGGCCGCAGGCGCTTGATCTCACGCTCGTTCTTGGTGCCGAAAACTTTGGCGAAAATGGTGTCCAGCAAAAGCTTATGTCCTTAGGCGAGGGACGAAGCGCCCCCAAAGCTCTTCCGAAAGCCTAACATATTGGATGCTGGCAGGCAGGGGCAGTCGCAGGGGGCCGGTCACGGCGTCACCCCGGCAACTACTGGGAAGCAACGCCACTTTTCGGCGTGGTCAGCACCCCAGAACGTGCTCCAATCGCATCAAGGCTTTGTATCGCAGTCAAGCAATTCATTGTGCCGGGCGGCCGCCGCGCTTGCTGGTTTTCCTTTTTCCTCTTGGCGGACAATTCTCAGCCGTTGGCCGGCGATTCTGAGGATGGCTCCCGCGGGAATAGGAGTCTTCTCCCGCGCCATGACGAAGGTACCGTTGGTGCTACCCGTATCCTCGACGAAGAAATCGTCTCCGCGGTGGTAGACCCTGGCATGGGAGCGGCTCATGGCGGTGTCCGTAGGGAAGACGTAGCTGGCCTTGGTGCGGCCCCAGGTGGTTAGTTCATCGCGAAGCGGGTAGTGCTTGCGATCGGGACCGGTGGAAACGAACTCGGCTACGGCGCCGTGCAGCATGGCCGCCAATTCACCAATCCCTCTCCCCGTATGTGAGGCCGCTGCCAGGGCCGCCTCGTCCACCTGAAACTCGAGTACCTGAGTCCCGATGGTGACAATATCGCCGTGCTGCAGGCGGTAGGAGCCGACCAGGCTGAAGAAAGCCACCGCCTGGTTTATGGGCTCGAGAAACAATTGTCCCGATTCAACGGTCAAGCGCGCGTGAGGCGATTGCATTTTGTCGTCGTTGGGAAATGTGAAGTCGGCCTGTGATCTTCCGATGAGCGCCTGGCTGGAGCGCATAACGAACTCTCTGCCGGGGCGGTCGTCGCGGCGAACCTGCACGAGCTTGAACCTGTCGTGTGTGATGGAATCCAGAGCGGCGACGATCATGCTGTGGGAGGCCGCTGGGCGGATATCGGCGTTTTGCTTCCAAAGGATTTCAAACAAGTCACTCTCTTCCGCTTTGCCTTTCAGAGAAAAGCGTCCGGCATAGCGGAAGCGAAAACGCTGCTCTCCTGCGGCCATCTTGTGCAGATTGTCGGAGATGAGAATCTGCTCGGGGCTGGCGGCTCCTTCCACGCGCGAGGCGACATTGACGACATCGCCGTAAACGTCGTTGGATTTCACGATGCCAAGGCCGAAATTGATTCCAATCCGGACCGTCACCCGGTGCGTTTCCGGTTTGCCGGCACTATCGGCGGTGATGGCCTCCTGCATCTCGACGGCCGCCGCGAGGGCTTCCGAGTGGTCCTCGAAAGCGGCCATGATGGCGTCGCCGATGCTCTTGATGACGCGTCCAGCGTGACGCTCGACCACCTGGGAAAGCATGGTGTTGCAGCGGTGCACCATGAGCAGGCCGGCGGCATCGCCAAAGTTTTCAAAGTAGGCGGTGGAACCTTTTATGTCGGTGAACAGGACGGTAATGTTGCGGCGAAGTTTATCCAACTCGGCAGCACGGTCCAACTGCTGGGTGTCGAGGTTCAGGATCCTGGTGACGCCGTCGTTGGAGCTCATGTCGGTATGAAACCAGCTACCGCCCTAAGAACTTCTCGAGTGCCTCGACGTCGGCAGCGGCCAGGTCCGAGTATCTCTTGGCTTTGACCTCATCCTGGCGAGCGATCGCCTCCTGGGCCCTTGCCAGATTCATTTTCATGCTGGACACCCTGGAGGCGATATCGCCGCGAAGACCGTAGCCCGCGGCGGCTTGTTGCTGCCGCAGAATGTCGATGCTGCCGTTGACCGCGGCGGAACGGCTCAAGAGCTGATCGATTTCTTGCTCGACCTTGTCCAATGCGGCGGCTTTGGCGGCGGCTGCCGCTTCTGCTGCTGCCCGCGCGTTGTCGGCGGCAGTCTGTCCCGGACTGTCGTTCCTGGCAGCAAGCTTTTTCTTTGAAGCAGACTTGATTTCCTCAGGCGGCGGGGCAGTCTCCACCGGTTGCTGCGTCTGCGGCGCAGCCGCCTGCGGCTGTTGCAACACCTTGGGGTCCCCGGCGGCAGAAGCTCTTTTTCGCCCCGGCATGTAGAAACCAGCCGCGGCCAAGGCGACGAGCACGATCACTGCTCCCAAGCTGACGTACAAGCCGCGACGGCTCGCCGGTGGCGCCGCCACAGGAGCAGAAGGAACAGGGAGGGGAGCGGGACGGAGTGAAGACGCCACCGGCGGAAGGGTCGTTGCACCCGGGGCTGTGATGGGCGCGGTGGAAACTTGCGAAGGTAAAACTTGTGCGGCGGTAAAGCCAGTGTCTTGCGAGCCCTGGACGACGGTCATGGAATCCTGCAAAGACCGGAGGACGATTCGTACGGCATTGCGAAACGCGTCCGCCGACTGGAAGCGCTGCTCGGGAGACTTGGCGATCGAGGTCAGAATGATCTGGTTCAGTCCTTCGGGCAGGCCGGGCTGCAATTCCACCGGAGGCGTGGGCGCCTGGTTGAGATGGGCCGCCATGAGGGAAAAGCTGCTGTCGCCGTGGAATGGCCTCTGGCCGGTCACCATCTCGTAGAGCGAGATACCCAGGGAGTAGAGATCAGAACGTTCATCGGTGCGCTCGCCCTTCACCTGTTCCGGAGACATGTAGTTCATGGAGCCCAAGGTTGAGCCGGGCGCGGTGAGCAGGGTGGGTTCGCCCTCGGTGCGCGCGATGCCGAAGTCCATCAGCTTCACGGTTCCATCGGGCGTGAGCATCATGTTGGCCGGCTTTATGTCCCGGTGAATGACATGCTGCTGATGGGCGTAACTGAGGGCGCCCAGTAGCTGGTCAATGTAGGTGAGCGCATCCGGGACGGGGATCGGGCCGGAACTCAAACGGGAGGCCAGCGACTGGCCTTCGACGTACTCCATGATCATGACCAGTTGATTGTCGATGGTGAGCGCAGTGTGCAGCGTGGCGATATTGGGATGCTTGAGGGCAGCCAGAACCTTGATCTCGCGAAGAAAGCGCGCGGCCACCTGTTCCTGACCTCCCAAATCGGGGAGGAGCACCTTCATGGCTTCAATGCGGTCAGTGATGAGGTTGCGCACCTGGTAGACGCGGCCCATGCCGCCTGCGCCCAATACACGCAGAAGCTCATAATCGCCAACCCGTTTGGGAGTATCGCCGCTCATTTGTGCACTCCTGCCGTGCAGCGCTGAGAAACTGATGTGGTAAGCAAGAAATAAGGAGATCGGACCGTGAGCCGATCAATCCCACAAACCTGCTCGGGGAAGAGCAAGATTATGAAGTCAAGCCGGCAGGGCGTCAAGGGCGGGAGCCGCGATACTCGCAGTCGCTTCAGAGGAGTATGGGAACGTCTGCGGCCTTGGCCGCTTCTCAACCATTTCCAACCCCGGCAGAGTCCCCGGGTCAACTGAAAAGTTAACCTCCGGCGGCGGTTCTTGATGGCGGGAGGCGCCCAGGCGCATTTTCGGCAGTCCGATTTTGCATCCGCCGCGCACAAACGGTATCTTACATGGCGCTGTCATTCACCTCAGGAGGCACCATGCGCGACAAGATTTTGTTGGCGGGGACCATGGCAGCCGTGGCGCTCAGCCTGGCGCTGCCGCAGGCCCTGGCCAAAGGCGGCAAGACCGTCGAATTGAAGGACGTCAAGGGACAAAGCGTGGGCGCCGCCACGCTCAGCCCCAAGGGCAAAGGCATCGAGATCAAGTACAACCTCAAGAACCTGCCGCCCGGCGAGCATGCCATGCACATCCATCAGAACGCCAAGTGCGAGGCGGATCCGGCGGCGCCAGCCGACGCGTTCAAGTCAGCGGGAGGACATTTCAATCCCGAGAACAAGCAACATGGCCTCGAAAACCCGCAGGGACCTCACGCCGGCGACATGCCTAACTTCACCGTCGCGGCTGACGGCACGGCCAAAGGGACGGTTGATGACCCGCGCGTGACGCTCGCCGAGGGTGTGCCTAATTCGGTGTTCGCCAACGGTGGGACATCGCTCATGATCCACGCCAAGGCGGACGACATGAAGAGCGATCCCGCCGGGAATGCGGGACCACGAATTGCCTGTGGTGTGATCACGAAGTAGCCGACCAGGTCGTAGAGCGTGCAGAGACGCAACATGCTGCGTCTCTACTCGATTCGTCGAGAATGGCTGCTGTCTTTTGCCGGTTTTTCGGTATAGTCAGCGGGCAATGGGGAATTTCTACAGGCGATTCCTGGAATCGGTCCAAACCTGGCCCCAGAACGTGGCCGTGGAGATGCGCCACTCGGCGCCTTCGGGGCAGCCGGTTAAAGTCGAGCGGTATAGCTACGCCGAGCTGCGGCGGATGGCCGAGTCGATGGGGCGCTGGTTGCGCGATCAACGGATGCCGCGCCAGGCGCGTTCCGCCATCCTGGCGGCCAACGGTCCGCGCTGGGTGGCGGCCTACCTGGGCACCATTGCCGCCGGAGGCGTGGCCGTCCCCTTCGACACTGCTTTCAGCGCCGAGCAGACCGCCAAGCTGCTGCGCGATAGCGGCAGCGAATATTTATTCACCGACCGCAAACACCTGGCAACAGCCGAACGCGCCCTTGCAGGACTCGACGTGCGGCTGGTGCTGCTGGACGGAGACGCCCAGGCTTCGCCGAAGCTCGACGCGATCATTGGTGCCGGTCCCGGCGATTTCCTTCCCGCAGAGATCGGCCCCGACGATCCGGCCGTGATCCTCTATACCTCGGGGACGACCAGCGACCCTAAAGGCGTGCTGCTCACCCACGACAACCTGCTGGGCGAGATGGACGCCGTCTTTCCCGTGCTCGAGGTGGGGCCAACCGACGCGATCCTGGGTGTGCTGCCCCTGTTCCACGCCCTGGCTCAGATGGCCAACCTGCTGCTCCCCTTCGCCCGGGGCGCGCGCGTCGTGTACCTGGAATCGCTGAACGTCACCGACCTGCTGCGCGCCCTGCGGGAGAGCAATGTCACCCTGTTTTGCTGCGTGCCGCAGTTCTTCTATCTGATCCACGAGCGCATCCTAAAGCAGGTGAAGCAGCGCTCGTGGCTGGCGCAGAGGATGTTCCGCCTGCTCCTGCGAGTATCGAAAGCCGGCCGCAGAGCCGGCGTGAACCTCGGCAAGCTCTTCTTCCGCCAGGCGCACCGGGTGCTGGGAACGAGCATGCGCTTCCTGATAACGGGCGGCTCGCGCTTTGATGCCGCCATTGGACACGAGCTGGAAGCGCTGGGGTTCGACGTCCTGCAGGCCTACGGCCTGACCGAGACCAGCGGCGGCGTGACCGTCACCCGTCCGGACGACAACGTCATCGGCTCGGTCGGCCGGCCGCTCCAAGGCGTGGAAGTCAAGATCGTCGATCCCGAGCCCCGCGAGGAAGGCCCGCCGGCGGGCGAGATCGCCATCCGCGGGCGCATCGTGATGAAAGGCTACTGGAACCGGCCCGACGCGACTGCGCAAGTCATCCGTGAAGGCTGGCTGCACACCGGCGATCTCGGCTATCTGGACGCCAGCGGCCAGCTCTTCATTACCGGCAGGCGCAAGGAGATCATCGTGCTCAGCTCGGGGAAGAACATATACCCCGAGGAGATCGAGGCCCACTATCGCCAGTCGCCGTTCGTGAAGGAAATCTGCGTGCTGGGCCTTGAAGCGCGCCCGGGCGAGCCCCAGGCCGAGCGCCTGCACGCCGTGATCGTCCCCAATGACGAGGTGCTGCGCGAGCGCAAGATCGTCAACATCAACCAGGTGCTGCGCTTCGACATCGACGGGCTCTCGGCCCAGCTTCCCGGCAGCAAGCGCATCCTGAGCTACGAGGTCTGGCAGGACGAACTGCCCAAGACCACCACTCGCAAGCTGAAGCGCTACGAGATCCAGCAGCGCGTTGGGCAGGGCGCGGGCGCAGCCGCTACCGCCAGCCGCAAGTTCAGCGACCAGGATATCGCCTGGGCCGAGCAGCCAGAGGTCGCGCGTGCGCTCGTGGTCGTGGGCGAGCATTCCCACAACCAGCGCGAGATCCATCCCGATGACAGCCTGGAACTGGATCTCGGCCTCGACTCGATGGAGCGGGTCGAGCTGCTGGTCGAGCTCGAGCAGGAGCTGAGCGCGCACGTCGGGGAGTCGGTGGCGTCGGAGGTGTACACGGTCCGAGACTTGGTGGAAGCGGTGCGCGCTGCCGCCGGAACTGCGACCGATCGCAAGGAATCCGCCGGCTGGGACGCCGTGCTGGCCGCCGAGTCCGATGATCCTGAAGTCTTGAACGTAGCGCGCCCGCCGGGCGTCGCCAGCGCGTTCTGGTACTTCGCAGGCCGCTTCCTGTATCTGTTCTGCTGGGACGCCTGCCAGCTCAGAGTGACTGGCCTTGAAAAACTGCCGGAGCACGGGCCCTATCTCATCTGTCCCAATCACCAGAGCCTTCTGGATGCGCCGGTGGTGCTGAGCCTGCTGCCGTGGCCGATCTATGGTCAGGTCTTTCACCTCGGCACCAGTGAGATCTGGGGCTGGGGATGGCGGCGCAGGCTGGCGCGCACCCTGCGCTTGATCCCAGTGGACCCGGATTCCAACCTGGTGGCCGGCATGCGCGCCGGCGCGTACGGCTTGCGACACGGCAAGATCCTCATTCTCTATCCGGAAGGCGAGCGCAGCATTGACGGCACGCCAAAAACGTTCAAAAAGGGCGCCGCGATCCTCTCCATCCACCTGCGCGTGCCCATCTACCCGGTGGCCATTGACGGCTTCCACGAAGCGTGGCCGCGCGGCAAGCCTCCGCAGCGCTTCAGCAAGTTGAGAGTAAGATTCGGCGACCCAATCCTGCCTCCGCCGCTCGGGGAGAACCGGGAAGCGGCTTACGCGCAAGTCACCGCCGAGTTGCGCCGCCGCGTGCTGGAGATGTGGGACGAGCTGCACGGGAAGAAGGAAGAGAAACAGCAAGTGCGCCGGCAGGCCGCAGCAGCCGATTGATAGGATAGCGATTGAAGAGCAGAATTTAAGATTGGGAATTGTTCCGAAGGAAACCATGCCGCCACGCACCCGAGCACCAAAGAAATCCGCGAATCGCACCGTCTCGCCAGGAGAAGCGACCGAGTCCGGCGCGCTGCGTCGAGCCGTCCAGCACTTGTGGCCGGAACTGGAGTGGATCGAGAACCGCGATTTGGGCGAAAAAGTTACCTCCACCTGGGTGCGAGCCTTCGAACTGAGCCCGCTCACCCCCGACGATCTCAACCGCATCCCGTTTACGCTGCTCGTGCCCAACTGCCCGGCGACGTTCATGGAGCACAAGCGGTGCGTGGTGCACATCGCGCGCCGTTCGGCGGAAGCAATGCGGGAGTTCCTGGGCCGAGGCCTCAAGATAGATATCGATACCGTGATCGCCGGCGCGATCCTGGCCGATGTCGGCAAGCTGCTGGAGTACGAAGTGGTGGACGGCAAGGCGCGCCAGAGCCCGCGCGGCGAGTTCCTGCGGCATCCGTTCACCGGGGTGGCGCTGGCCATGGAGTGCGGCGTGCCCGAGGCGGTTTGCCACATCATCGCCGCGCACGCTGCCGAGGGCGACCTGGTGAAGCGCACGACGGAGGCGATCATCGTGCATCACGCTGACTTCATGAGCTATCTGCCGTTCAGGAAGTAGAATGAGCACCGTCACTGCTGCGATGGCCCAATGGGCCGCCAATCTGACCTTCGACCGGCTTTCCTCTGACGCCGTCTCTCAGGCCAAGCGCTTCCTGCTCGACTCGCTGGGCTGCGCCTTGGGTGGATTCCAGCAGCATGACGTGAAGATTGCGCTGGCTGTGCTCGACGAAACCGCCGGCCGCGGACCGTGCTCCGTGATCGGTACCGGCAAGCGCGTGGATCCTGTCTCCGCCTCGCTCGCCAACGCGCTGATGATCCGCTGCATGGATTACAACGACATCTACTGGAAGCAGGACCCGTCGCATCCTACAGACATCTTTCCTGCCGCGCTGGCCTGCGGCGAGCGCGCGAACGCCGACGGGCGTGAACTGATCGTCGGGCTGGTGCTGGGCCACGAGTTCGAGTGCCGCTTCTGTGAGGCCGCGTTCCCCGGCATTCGCGAGCGCGGATGGCATCACGCCACGCTGACTGCTTTCGTCTCGCCCATCGTCGCCGGACGCATGCTGCACCTCTCGTGGGAGCAAATCCAGCACGCCATCGGCATCTCCGCCAGTCGCCACGCCACGCTCGGCGCTGTCACCGCCGGCAAACTCACCATGATGAAGAACACCGTGGACCCCCTGGCGACCCAGAGCGGCGTGCTGGCCGCGCTGCTCGCCGAAAAGGGCTACACCGGCCCCGAGCACGTGGTGGACGGCAAGGAAGGTCTGACCCACTGCTTCGGCCCGGAGTGGCGGCTGAATGTGCTGACCGAGGGGCTGGGCGAATCCTGGCGCATCACCCAATGCGGGATGAAGGCCTTCCCCACCGAAGCGTTGACCCACACGCCCATCTCCGCCGTCCTCGACCTGATAAAGGAAAACGACCTCCGCGCGAAGAACGTCGAGAAAGTCCACGTCCGGTCGCTGGCCCGCGCCGCCGACATTCTCTCCGACCCTTCCAAGTACGACCCGCGCAGCAAGGAAACCGCCGACCACTCGCTGCCCTACGTGATCGCCGCCGCCCTGGTGGACCACCAGGTCACGCCGGCGCAGTTCACTATGGAGAAGATCATGGACGAAAAGATCCGGGCGCAGTTGCGGAAGGTCGAGGTGGTCGCCGATCCTGAGATCGAGAAAGTCTTCCCGGCGTTGCAACGCGTGATCGTAACCATCCGCACCACCGACGGGCGCGAGTTCACCAAGCAACTGGATTATCCTAAGGGCGACCCGCGCAATCCGCTCAGCGACCGCGAGATCGAGGAAAAATTCGACGCGCTGGCCGCGCCGGTGATGTCGCGTGGCGCGCGCAAGCGGGTGAAGGAAGCGGTGTGGAAGCTGGACGAGCTGGGCTCGGTGGCCGAGCTGATGAAGCTGCTCAAAGCGAAACGCACTACCGTGCCTCGCACGCCGAGCCCCGAAGGGGCGACATAGGAAAGCCCGGCACGTAAGTGCCAGGTAAGCGCGTACAAGACAGAAGGAGTCCCGCAGGGACGGCGCAAAAGATGCCGCAGGCCATCGTCGAAAAACTCGCGCAGGCCCACCTCGCCGAAGGTCCCAACCGCCCGCTGCGTGCGGGTGACTTCGTCTCCATCCGCCCCACCCACGTCATGACCCACGACAACACGTCGGCGGTCATGAAGAAATTCCAGGCCATCGGTGCCAAGCGTGTCCGCGACCCCCGGCAACTGGTCTTCGCCCTCGACCACGACATCCAGAACCTCTCCGAGGACAACCAGAAGAAGTACCGCGCCATCGAAGCCTTCGCCCGCGAGCAGGGCGTGGACTTCTATCCTGCCGGCTCCGGCATCGGGCACCAGATCATGGTGGAGCGCGGATACGTCCTGCCCGGCAGCTTCGTCGTGGCCTCCGACTCGCACTCCAACATGTATGGCGCGCTGGGCGCGGTGGGCACGCCGGTGGTCCGCACCGATGCCGCCGCTATCTGGGCTACGGGCGAGTTCTGGTGGCAGATCCCGCGAACAGTTAAAGTAATACTTGAAGGCAGGCTGCCGGCGGGCGCGAGCGGCAAGGATGTGATCATCGCCCTCTGCGGCCTCTACAACCAGGAAGAGGTGCTGAACGCCGCGGTCGAGTTCACCGGGCCGGGCGTGGCATCGCTCTCCATGGAGGCACGCCTGACCATCGCCAACATGACCACCGAGTGGGGCACGCTGGTGGGTTGGTTCCCCGCGGACGCGGCCACCTTCGCATGGCTGCATGGGCAACGGAGGCAATTGGGTGTGGATGGCGAGAAGCGTCTGCCCGAAAGCGAATTGGCACGCCTGGAAAAGGCTCCGCCGCAGCCGGACCCCGACGCTCACTATGCCGCGCGCATCGTGCTCGACCTGAGCGCGGTCACGCCCCATATCTCCGGACCGGACACGGTGCAGGTGATGTCCTCGCTAGCGGAACTGGAGAACAAGCAGGTCAAGATCGACAAAGCTTACCTGATCTCTTGCGTGAACTCCCGCATCGAGGACTTGGAGGCTGCGGCGACGGTGCTGCGGGGCAGGAAGGTCGCGTCTACGGTGAAGTTCTATCTCGCGCCGGCGAGCCGCTGGGTGCAGGAAGAGGCAGAGCGCCGCGGAGTCTGGCAGACGATCCTCGACTCCGGCGCCATCCCGCTGCCCGCCGGCTGCGGTCCGTGCATCGGCCTGGGAACAGGATTGCTCGAGCCCGGCGAGATCGGCATTTCGGCCACCAACCGCAATTTCAAAGGGCGCATGGGCTCGCGCGAGGCCCAATGCTATTTGGCCAGCCCCGCCGTAGTCGCCGCCTCGGCGGTCGCGGGCTACATCTGCGGGCCGGAGGCCACGCAGTCCCGAGAATTGAAGCGCCAGTACACCGAGTTCTACGGCGGCAGGCCCAGCGCCGAGACGGTCAAGATTCTTCCTGGCTTTCCCGCACGCGTCCGCGGACGCCTGGTGTTCATCCCCAAGGACAACCTCAACACCGACGCCATCTACCCCGGCGCCTACACCTATCGCGAGGACATGACGCCCGAGATGATGGGGCGCGTGGTGATGGAGAACTATGATCCCGAGTTCGCCGCCAAGACTCGCGCCGGTGACGTGCTGGTGGGCGGCTTCAACTTCGGCACCGGCTCCAGCCGCGAGCAGGCGGTGACGGCGCTCAAGGCCAAGGGCATCCCGCTGGTGATTGCTGGAAGCTTCTCGCAAACGTATCTGCGCAATGCGTTCAATAATGGCTTTTTGTGCATCGAGGTACCGGAATTAGTGAAACCCTTGCGTGAACGACTGGCGGCGAAAGAGAAGACCATCATCCCCGGCGACGAAATCGATATCGATTTTACCGCCAGCATCGTCACATGGCGCGGTGACGTGTTCCACTTCCCCGCTCTGGGCAGCGTGCCACAATCGCTCGTGATCGCCGGCGGAGTGGAGAGGCTCATCGCTAGGAAATTGGGAATGTGATTTGTGATTTGTGATTGATGGATCGGGTGATCGGGAGATGGGGTCATCTGGTCATTGAACCCCCGATCCCAAATCGCAAATCAGAAATCACAAATCCTGGAGCTTGCCTTCATGCCCAAACATACCGTAGTGACCATGTCCGGCGACGGGATCGGCAACCAGGTTTTGCCCGAGGCCATTCGCGTGCTCGATGCCGTCGGCTTCGACGCCAGCTACGTTCACGGCGACATCGGTTGGGAGTTCTGGAAGACTGAAGGCAATGCCCTGCCTGACCGCACGGTAGAGCTGCTGGCCCGCCATAAGCTGGGCCTCTTTGGCGCCATCACCTCCAAGCCGAAGAAGGAGGGGGACGCAGAGCTGAACCCGGCGCTGCGGGGCAAGGGCTACACCTACTACAGCCCGATCGTCACCATGCGCCAGTTGTTCAACCTCGACATCTGTGTGCGCCCCTGCATCGGGTTTCCCGGCAATCCGCTGAACTTCATCCGCAAGAAGCCCGGCGGGGGCTTCGAAGAGCCGCAGGTGAATGTGGTTGTCTTCCGGCAAAACACGGAAGGACTCTACTGCGGCGTGGAGTGGACCAACCCGCCGCAAGCGGTGCACAAGGCGCTGGCTTCGCACGCGAAGTTCAGGCCGTTTGCCAAAGTCAAAGGCGAGGAACTCGCCATCTCCGTGCGCATCATCACGCGGCCGGCGGCCGAGCGCATCTGCCGCGCCGCCTTCCAGTGGGCGCGCAACTACGGCTACAAGAACGTGACCATCTGCGAGAAGCCGAACGTGCTGCGCGAAACTTCCGGCATGATGGAAGACGTGGCCAAGCAGGTTGCGAAGGAGTTCCCCGAGATCCCGCTGTGGTCCACCAACATCGACGCGCAGACCATGTGGCTGACCAAGAACCCGGAGGACTTCGGCGTGATCATCGCCTCGAACCTGTTCGGCGACGTGATCTCGGACGCTTTTGCCGGCCTCGTCGGCGGCCTGGGGTTTGCCGCCTCGGGTAACATCGGCGATGAGGTCGCGGTTTTCGAGCCCACGCACGGCTCCGCGCCGAAATATGCCGAGCTCGATCCACCTATCGTCAACCCCATAGCCATGATTCTCTCGGCCGCCATGCTGCTCGACCATGTGGGCCAGAACAAAAAGGCGGACCGCGTGCGCGCGGCGATTGCCGCAGTCGTCGGCGAAGGCAAGGTGCGGACCTACGATATGATGCGCATTCCGGGCGGGCCGAAGGCCATGGCTCAGGGCGCCGCGAACACTACGCAGATGACGGATGCGATTTTGGCGAGGTTACAGTCCGTCGGCATGCGCGACAAAGTCGGTGCTGCCCATTAGACAGCCGCGTAGCGGCGGTTGAGAGGAGGTGTCATTCCGAGCGAAGTGAGGAATCTATGCATTTTTACCTTACACGATGACGCATCGCCGGAAGCGACTCGGCAGGCTGAAGAAGGTGCTCTCATCATTTCCATGAACCTGAATGGCGGAATACATAGATTCCTCGCTACGCTCGGAATGACACCTTGGGCGCGTGCGGCACGGCTGAA
>JAHFUA010000045.1 GCA_023265315.1 Acidobacteriota bacterium
GTTAAAGCATGGTTACAACAACGTGAATATGAAGTAAAAATTCGCAACGATTGTGGCCTAAAGACGCACCTTGCTGCGTCTCCCTGCCAGCCTCTCCACGTGCTAGCCCGCGTGCTGCCGTTCGCGCAGCCAGTCGATGAACATCTGCTCCTCGGACTTGCCCTTGGAACGCAGCACGTGGCGCATGGTCTGCCCGGTGACCAGGTGGCAGACCTCTTCGGCCAGGTTCTTGGTGTGGTCGCCGGCGCGCTCCAGCGCCTGCGCCATGAACAGCACATGGATGCCCTCGGGGCCGGCCGTGCCTTCGTTGTTTTCCACGTGACGGATGAACAGCAGGTTGCGGATGCGGTCGACCACGGCATCGGCCCGCAGCACGCCCATCACGCGGTCCAGATCGCGACGGGAGAAGGCTTCGTGGATGTCCACCAGCATCTGCTCCAGTACCGTGGCCATGCGGATCAGGTCCTTTACGTCTTCCATCTCCACCCGCGCGCCGATGGCCTGAGCGCAGCCCCCGAAGCTGGAAACCAGGTCACCGATCCGCTCCAGGTCGATCATGAACTTCATGCAGGCCAGCAGTTCGGCGGCTTCCGGCGCCGAGGCGCGGATGACGGCCTGGGTCACGCGTTGATCCACCTCGCGGTCGAGCCGGTCCAGCTCCTGCTCGCACTGGTTCACCGCCAGGAAGGGCGCGGAAGACCTCTGGGCCAGACCGTCGATGGCGTGCGCCACCGCCGACTTGGCCAGTTGAATGGCCTTTAAGGTCAGCGCCATGATCTGCTCTGGCTCTGAGCTGGGACCTGCGACCGTTGGGGAAGGATTAGCAGCCATAGCGTTGAGATTAGTGGCTGCTTGTTAAGCGAAGGTTTCAGCAGTGTGAATATGCGATAAAAATTTTGGAGTGACTGTGTGCACTTGCATTGGAATAATCCAAAACCCGGCTGCGGTTTTTGTGATGCATGGCATCAATATTTTGCGTTTTTCATTTTTTTGGAGAGGGCGGTCTAATACGCCTAGCGGCTTTTTTGTCGGAGGTGTGTGCCATGATCTGCCCCTATTGCGATGTGGAGTACACTGCGGAACATCCGTGCTTCTGTCAGCCGAAATCGGCGGCCGCACATCCGGAGAAATTCACCTTGGTGCCGCCCCCGGAGAAGCAGCAGGGCGTGGAGCATCCACCCACCGGCCTGAACAATCCATTCTGGAACTGACGATCGTGCCGGCCGGCGCCCGGTCGAATTTGCGGCCCCGCACTTCGCGCGCGGGGCGTTTGTTTTATGGCCAGCCAACACCGGGCGCATTAGGGGGGTCCGTCTCCCCCACATGCGCTCATTGACTTCGTCTCCCCGGCAGCCATACCATCACCCCTCTCGTCTCTCCACTGTTGCGAATGATCGGCCTAACCATCTCGCATTACCGCATTGTCGAGAAGCTGGGCGGCGGCGGAATGGGTGTGGTGTACAAGGCCGAGGACACGGCTCTTCACCGATTTGTGGCTTTGAAGTTCCTGCCTGAAGGTGTGGGCCAGGACCCGCAGGCGCTGGAACGATTCCGGCGCGAGGCCCAATCGGCCTCGGCGCTCGACCACCCCAATATCTGCACGATCTATGAGATCGGACAACACCAGGGCCAGCCTTTCATCGCCATGCAGTTTTTGGACGGTGAAACCCTCAAGCACCGCATCACCGGGCGCCCGCTGGACAATGAAACCCTGCTGGACATCGCCATCCAAATCGCCGACGCGCTGGATGCGGCGCACAGCCAGGGAATCATCCACCGCGACATCAAGCCGGCAAACATCTTCATTACCCGGCGCGGACAGGTGAAGGTGCTCGATTTTGGGCTCGCCAAAGTGCGGAAGCCGAAGGCGCAGGCTGTAGGTGTGGATGCGTCGGCGGCGACAGCCATCAGCCAGGAGCATCTGACCAGTCCCGGGAGCACACTGGGAACCGTGGCTTACATGTCGCCGGAGCAGGTCAAAGGCAAAGAACTGGATGCCCGCAGCGACCTGTTCTCGTTCGGCGTCGTGCTCTACGAGATGGCAACTGGCACGCTGCCCTTCCGCGGCGACACCTCCGGGGTGATCTTCGAAGCGATCCTGAACCGCGCACCCGTCGCGCCGGTGCGGCTTAATCCGGAAATTCCGGCGGAGTTGGAGCGGATCGTCAACAAGGCGCTGGAGAAAGATCGTGATCTGCGCTACCAGGTCGCGTCAGAAATGCGCGCGGACCTGAAACGCCTGAAGCGGGAGACGGATTCCTCCCGAAGCACCGTCGCGGTAGCCGAGGATGGGCCGCTGCCAGTGTCTGCCGCGAGCACCAGCAGCTCGGCAGCGGCAAAAGATTCCAGCGGCAGAATGGCGGCGTCTCCGTCGACACCGCAAGTAGCGGTCGCGCCTGCAGCGGGCGTCAGGCGGTGGCGAATCGTGGTGCCGGCGATAGCCGCGCTGGCTGCTTTAGTCGGGGGTGGACTCTACTGGCGATCTCGCCGAGCGCCCACCCTGACGGAAAAGGACACTGTGGTGGTGGCGGACTTTGCCAATACCACCGGCGATCCCGTATTCGATGGAACGTTGAAGCAGGCACTCGCGGTGGATTTGGAGCAGTCGCCTTTCCTGCGCGTAGTGCCCCAAGCCCGGGTGCAGGAGACTCTGGGTTTCATGGGGCGCTCGCCCAACGAGCGCCTAACCGCGGACCTGGCACGCGACCTCTGCCAACGTGTAGGCAGCAAGGCCATGCTGGCGGGCTCGGTCGCCAGTTTGGGCAGCCAGTACGTGGTCACTCTGAACGCCGTCAATTGCGGAACCGGCGATTCCCTGGCTAAGGAACAGGCACAAGCCTCGAGCAAGGAGCAGGTGCTTGCCGCTCTCGGAAGCGCTGTTTCCAACATGCGGGGCAAACTGGGCGAGTCGCTGGCTTCCGTACAGAAGTTCGATGTCCCCATCCAGCAGGTTACGACTGCCTCGCTGGAAGCGCTGAAGGCCTTTACCCTGGGCAATGCCGAGTTCGACCAGGGACGCGAATTGGAGTCGCTGCCCTTCTATCGCCGCGCCGTCGAACTCGATCCCAACTTCGCCATGGTGTATGCGCGCATGGGAGTTATCTACTTGACCGTCGGTGAACTCGAACTGGCCAAGAGGGAGGCCCGTAAGGCGTTCGAGTTGCGCGATCGAGTGAGCGAAAGGGAAAAGCTGTACATCACCGAGCATTACTATGAGACAGTGACGGGCGAGTTGGATAAATCGATTGAGACCTTGCAGCTCTACCAGCGCACTTACCCGCGGGACTCGACTCCCGGCAACAATCTGGCGGTTGCTTATCTGAGCATTGGCAAATTCGAGAAATCGGTGGAGGAAGCGCGCCAGAGTCTGCAAACCGATCCCAATGCGGGGGTTAATGCATACGTCAACCTTGCTGCTGCCTACCTGGGGCTAAACCGGTTCGACGAAGCACGCCAAGTCGTGGACCCGGCGGTGGCGCGCTTCCCCACCTCGGCCACGCTTCACTTCCAGTCGTTTCAACTGGCGCTGATGGCGGGGAACACGGCAGATGCCCAGCGCGAACTGGAGTGGGCCAAAGGCAAGCCAGTGGAATACACCTTTACCTCCTTACAGGCGCGGGCTGCGGCGACGGAAGGGAAGCTGCACCTTTCGCAGGAGTTGATTCAGCGGGCGGCGGAGAGCGAGAAGAACCAGAACCTGAAGGAAGCAGCGGCATCGGACCTTGGCGGGCAGGCGGTGATAGAAGCGGACTTGGGCGCGTGCTCGGAAGCGCAGGCGCGCGCCGGCAGTCTGATGTCCGGCGGTGTGGCGCGAGTCGCCATGGCATTGGCAGGGTTTGTGTTTGCTACTTGCGGCGATGCTCGCCGGGCGGACTCGCTCGCCGCCGAGCTCGCCCGGCAGTACCCGCTGGAGACCTTTGCGCAGCAGCTCGACATCCCCCAGCTCCAAGCTCGCCGGGAATTGCAGCGTGGCAACGGGGCCAGGGCCGCGGAGCTGTTGCGGCTGGCGGCTCCCTATGAGTTTGGTTTTGTCGCTGGAGGAATCCCTGCATACCTGCGCGGCCTTGCCTACCTGCAGACAAGACAGGGGAGGGAAGCTGGCACTGAGTTCCAGAAAGTTATCGATCACAAGGGTGCCCTGGGGCTCTCTCCTTATCTGTCCCTCGCCCACCTCGGTCTTGCCCGCGCCTACGCTCTCCAGGGTGACACTAGCAAAGCCCGCACCTCGTACCAAGACTTCTTCGCTCTCTGGAAGGATGCGGATCCTAACATCCCCATTCTGAAGCAAGCTAAGGCTGAGTACGCCAAGCTGCAGTGAGCACCCCTGCCAAGCCGCGGCTGGCTTACATCGACTGGATGCGCGGACTGGCCTGCGTGCTCATGTTCCAGACCCACTGCTACGACTCCTGGCTGGGCGCCGAAGCGCGCAAGAGCACCTTTTTCATGTGGTCGCAACTGGGGGGCACCCTGCCCGCGCCACTGTTTCTTTTTCTCGCCGGGATCTCGTTCGCCCTGGTCACCGACAAGCTGCGGCAGCGCGGCGCGGATCCCGACCAGGTAGCACGGACCACTATTCTCCGCGGCGCCGAGATCTTTGGCTTGGGTGTGCTGTTCCGGCTGCAGGAGTACCTGCTGGGTTTGCCCTGGTCGCCGTGGACCGACCTGCTGCGGGTGGACATCCTGAACACCATCGGCTTCTCCATGATGCTGATGGGGATCGTCTGCCGGCTGGCCGGTGGAGGTCGCGGGCGCTCGGCGGCAGTGGCTGTGGGTGTTGCCCTCGCCATCGCGCTGGCGACGCCGCTGTTGTGGACCACCTGGCGGTTGCGCGGGCTGCCCTGGCCGCTCGAGTCTTATGTCAACGGCGTGCACACGTTTAAGCAGCCGCAGGCGTGGCTGTTCCCGGTTTTTCCCTGGGCGGGATTCGCCTTTTCCGGCCTGGCGACCGGTTTCCTGCTGGTGAGCGATTGGGTGCGGAGGCGGGAGATTCAGGCGTTTGCGCTGCTAGGCGGAGCCGGCGCCGCGATTGTTGTCGTCGCCCGTGGGTTCGACCACCATCCGCGTCAGCTCTACGGGGTTTATGACTTCTGGCACACCAGCCCAAACTTCTTTCTGATTCGTGTCGGGCTGCTGCTGGCGATCCTGCTCGGCGTCTATGCGTGGTGCCGCTGGGGCGCGGCGAGTTGGGGATTCAGCCCCATGATCCAGCTCGGGCAGACCTCGCTGCTGGTTTATTGGGTGCACATCGAGTTTGTATATGGCCGTTTTTCCCTTCTGCCCAAGCGCGCTATGAGCATCGGCGGAGCTTCGCTTGGCCTCGCTGTGATTTTCGTCGCCATGCTGCTGCTGTCGCTGGCGCGCACGCGGCTGAAGGGACGCGGCGCGGAACTGGCTCCGTGGGCCTTCCGGCCACGCCCCACGACGCCTTGAGCGCCCAAGGTCCCTCGCTCCGCTCGGGATTTCGGCCCGCGGCTCAGACGCCGCGGAAAATGCCTCAAGTTGCGGTTAGTCGTCTGTCCATGAATAATGGGCGCGACATGACCCGACCTGATTGGGAGAAGCGGATTCGGCGCGCGCGTGAGCTGGCGGCTCAATACCCAGCCGCAGCCGAGGTGCTGGGCTTCTACGGCGAGATCGCGGCCTTTCAGAGGGAGATCTTCGTTGCTGCGGCGGCCGAGAACCTGCATGCCGATCCCATGCGACCGCTCGGGGAACAGCTCGTCAGGCCGGCGGCGCTGGGCCGGTTTCCGGCGCTCGTCGAGCTGGTGGAAAAGAAAGGTCCTGCGGGACTGGCGCAAGCGGCGCGGGAGCTGCGGCAGGAGACCCCCGATGAGTGGCGCGCCCTGCTAATAAAGAACTCGCAGCCGAACGGGAGCGACCTCACGCATCGGTTCTTTGCCCGTGCCTGCTTGCAGCCGATGGCAGAGTACCTGGCTTTCGACAGCAAGGTTCAGTTCTCGGGCTACAGCGGGCCGCTGTGTCCTGTGTGCGGCGACAAGCCGCAACTGAGCGTGCTTCGTCCGGAAGGCGACGGAGGCAAGCGCTCGCTGGTTTGCTCGTGTTGCGCGACGGAGTGGGATTTCCGCCGCATCCTGTGCCCGAACTGCGCTGAAGAGGATCACGGCAAGCTACCGCGCTTCTCGGCGGAGGACTTCCCGCACGTCCGGGTCGAAGCCTGCGAAACCTGCAAGCGGTACCTAAAGAGCGTGGACCTGACGACCAACGGGCTCGCCGTGCCCGTGGTGGACGAGATCGCGGCGGCGCCTCTGGACCTGTGGGCGGCCGAGCACGGCTACCAGAAGATCGAGCTCAACCTCATGGGCCTGTAGGTCTGGGCGCAGATTTCCATGGTCGGCAACCTGTATCTGCATTGACTTTTAACTTGGCTCGGGTGTAGGCTGCTGCCACTTTTTGGGCCGATCCCAGAGGCGTTAGACCGCAAGAGGCGGAGGTAGGATGGACCTCTCAGGTCGCGGCGTCGCTATCCCCCTCACACCGCCGAGGGGAATTGCTGTGTCTCCATTCCTATCGTTCTGCTTTCGTATGGTTTCGTCCACCGCTGAATTCTCGCTGCACAGGGAGGCTGAATCATGGAAGTTTCCCGAAGGACGTTCTTCAAAGCCGGACTGCTAGGAGGCGTGGGCCTCACCGTCTTCGGCTTTGATGCCGCGCCCCTGCTGGCGCAGACACAGGGGCTGAAGATTTCCCGCACCACGGAGACGCGCAGCACCTGTCCCTACTGCTCGGTCAGTTGCGGCGTCATCATTCACACCATTGGCGACAAGGCCAAGAACGTGACGCCCCAGGTGGTGCACGTAGAAGGCGACCCCGACCACCCCATCAACCGCGGGACACTGTGCCCTAAAGGCTCGTCACTGCAACAGGACATCATGAACGAGCGGCGGCTGACGAAGCCGCAGGTCCGCCGTCCTGGTTCCACCAAATGGGAGGACATTTCCTGGGACCAGGCCATCAGCGATATCGCACGCCTGGTGAAGAAGACCCGCGACGACACCTTCATTGCGACGGACAGCGAAGGGCGCACCGTTAACCGGCTGGAGAGCATCGCCTTCACCGGCGGCTGCACCGACACCAACGAGTTCAATTTCCTGGTCGTCAAGACCATGAGAAGCCTGGGGCTCACTTATATAGAAAACCAGGCCAGGGTTTGACACGGCCCCACGGTCTCAAGTTTGGGACCAACGTTCGGACGCGGGGCCATGACCAACGGCTGGATCGACATGAAGAATACCGACATGATGCTCATCATGGGCGGTAATCCAGCCGAGAACCATCCTTGCGGTTTCAAGTGGCCGATCGAGGCGAAGCGCGCGCGCAACGCCAAGATGATCGTGGTGGATCCGCGCTTCACGCGCACCGCCGTGGTCGCCGACCAGTTTCTGCAGATCCGCGCCGGCACCGATATCGCCTTCCTGGGCGGGCTCATCAGCTACGCGCTGCAGAATAACCGCATCAACAAAGAGTACGTCGTCAACTACACCAATGCTGCCTTCGTGGTGAAGGAAGGCTTCAAGCTGCCGGAGGACGGCCTGTACTCGGGCTTCGATCCGGCCACGCAGGTGTACAACAAGTCCACCTGGAACTACGAAGAAGGCGGCAACCTGACAGGCAAGGCGGCGGCCGGGGCCACCATGATGGCGGCGGCGATGCACGCTGGGGCGCATCCCGCCATGGTGGTTGCGGCGGCCGCGACCGCGGCGGCGAAGCCGGGCGCGCCACCGCCTCCGCCGATGCTGCCGCCCAACGTGGCCTACGACCTGTCGCTGGAGCACCCGCGCTCGGTCTACCAGCTTCTGAAGAAGCACTACTCGCGCTACACGCCGGAGATGGTGGAGCGCATCACGGGCATCCCCAAGGAGCAGTTCCTGAAGGCGGCCGACCTGTTCACCTCCATCCGCAAGGACGGGGACACCAAGAAAGTCGGGACCATCATCTATGCGGTGGGCTGGACGCAGCACACCTTCGGCACGCAGATCATCCGCACGGCGGCGATGCTGCAGTTGCTGCTGGGCAACGTCGGGCGGGCGGGCGGCGGCGTCAATGCGCTGCGCGGCCACGCCAACATCCAGGGCGCTACCGACATGGCCGGCGTATTCGACATCCTGCCGGGCTATCTGAAGGTGCCGGTTCCCAACGACAAGGATTTCGATACCTACATCAACCGCATTACTCCCAAGGCCGCCAAGCCGAAGGAGTGGGATTCGTTCAATTACTGGTCGAACACGCCCAGGTTCGCCGTGTCGTTGCTGAAGGCGATGTACGGAGACGCCGCGAGCAAGGAAAACGGCTGGGCCTTCCACTACCTGCCCAAGGTGGACCGGCGGTATTCCGTCACTGACATCTGGGACGACATGTACAGGGGAAAGGTCAAAGGCATCTTCGCCTTCGGCATGAACGGCGTGGCCATCGGCCCCAACAGCAAGAAGAACATCGAGGCGCTGAAGAAAGCCGACTGGCTGGTGGTCTGCGAACTCTTCCCCGACGAGACCAGCTCCTTCTGGGAATCGCCCGGCATCACGGCGGAGGACCAGAAGAAGATCAACACCACCGTGTACCGGCTTCCGGGCGCGGGTTTCGCCGAGAAGGACGGGACCTTCGTCAACTCCGCCCGCTGGCTGCAATGGAAGAACGCCGCGTTGCCCCCGCCGGGCGAGGCCAAGCTCGACCAGGAGATCCTGGCCCGCATCTTCCTGAAAATCCGCGAACTGTACCAGAAAGAAGGCGGCAAGTTCCCGGATGCCATCCTGAAGGCGGCCTGGTCCTACACCAACCCGAACAACCCTTCGCTGGTAGAGGTGGCCAAGGAGATCAACGGCAAGGCCCTGGCGGACGTCACCGACGAGAAGACGCAGACCACCATCAAGGCAGGCCAGCAGTTGCCAGGCTTTGGGTTCCTGCGCGATGACGGCTCCACCAGCGGGGGCAACTGGCTCTACTGCGGCTCGTGGCCGGAGGCGGGACCGCTGATGCAGCGGCGCGGCACCGAAGACCCGTCCGGGTTGGGGATTTACCCCAACTGGGGCTGGTCGTGGCCGATGAACCGCCGCGTCATGTACAACCGCGCTTCCTGCGATGTCTCCGGCAAGCCCTGGGATCCCAGCCGCAAGCAGGTGTGGTGGAACGAAGCGGCCGGCAAGTGGGTAGGCAACGACGTCCCCGACTTCAAGCCCGACTCCAAACCCCAGGACCACATGGGCCCCTTCATCATGAACCCGGAGGGCGTCGGACGTCTCTTCGTCCCGCTGGGCTTCGTCGCGGACGGGCCATTCCCCGAGCACTACGAACCCTTCGAGAGTCCCATCGCCAACCCTCTGCATCCCTACCAGTCCACCAATCCGGTGGTCAAAAAGTTCAAGACCGCGATGGACAAGTACGGGACACCGGCAGAAGGCTACAACGTGGTTTGCACCACCTACCGCCTCACCGAGCACTACCACTACTGGACCAAGAACAATCCCATGAACGTCCAGCTCGTGCCCGAGCCTTTCGTGGAGATCCCGGAGGAGCTGGCGCGCGAGAAAGGGATCAATGGAGGTGACAAGGTCAGGGTCACAAGCGCCCGCGCGGAGTACATCGCCAAGGCGATGGTGACCAAGCGCATCCGGCCCATGAAGATTGATGGGAAGACCACCTACCAGATCGGTATTCCCATCCACTGGGGCTACAGGGGCATCGTCGAAGAGGAGGGCAAGACGGCCAAAGACCTGGCCAACGAGCTCTCGCCCACGGTGATCGACCCCAACGCCCACACACCGGAATTCAAGGGCTTCCTCGTGAAGCTCGAGAAAGCATAGAAAGGGGGACACGAGAATGACCGAACGCCGAACGCTTCAGACGGAGCAGATCTCGGGCCACCCCGGTCCGGTGCCAGGCATGGGCATGCAGAGGAACCTTGAGGTCTGCAAACTTATCGATGCCACCACCTGCATCGGCTGCAAGGCTTGCGAGGTGGCCTGCGTCGAGTGGAATGATTTGCCGTTCCAGCCGACGACCTTCGACAACACCTACCAGACCATGCCGGAGACCAACTGGAACTACTGGAATTTGATCAAGTTCCGGGAGCACCAGCGCGAGGACGGCACCTTGATGTGGCTCATGCGCAAGGACCAGTGCATGCACTGCGCCGATCCCGGCTGCCTTGCCGCCTGTCCTGCCGATGGGGCCATCGTCAAGTACGCCAACGGCATCGTCGATTTCCACCAGGAGAACTGCATCGGTTGCGAGTTCTGCGTCTCGGGATGCCCGTTCAACATCCCGAAATTCAATCCCGCGACCAAGAAGGTCTACAAATGCACGCTCTGTTCCGACCGCGTGGGACAAGGGCTGGAACCGGCCTGCATCAAGGCGTGTCCGACGGGGTGCCTGCACTTCGGTACCAAGGAGGACATGAAGATGCTGGCCGAAACTCGCGCCAAGCAATTGCGCGACGTCTCCGGCTTCAAAGATGCCGGCGTGTACGACCCGGAGAGTATCGGCGGCACGCACGTCATTTACGTCCTGCACGACGCCAAGAATCCCGAGCTGTATAGCGGGCTGCCCAAGGACCCGAGCATCCCCTTCGCCTACAAGGCTTGGAAAAGCATCTTCAAGCCCCTGGGACTGATCGGCGCCACGCTCGGCTTCGTAGGCGTGGTCTTCCACTATGTGTTCGAGGGGCCCAAGCGTGAACAACCCGAAGTGCCGCCCCCGAAGCCGGAACCGCCGGCGGGCAGAAAGGAGTTGTGATGGCGACTTCCGTCGGACGCATGCAGGAGAAGGAGCCGCAGTTTTTCGCAAAACTGGGCCACACCACCGTCCACGAGGGCGAACTGGCGCGCCATTCCGTCTACACCCGGTTCTTGCACTGGGCGTACGGGATCTTCTTCTTCCTGGCGCTGTTCACCGGGTTCGCGACCTACATGCCGTTCCTGTTCCGCTGGTTCGCGCCGGCCTTCGGCGGCCCGGCCACCACCCGCATGCTGCATCCCTGGTTCGGGCTGGGGTTCGTGTTCTTCTTCGGGCTGCAGGCCATCAACTGGTGGGGCCCGATGAAGTGGACGGACACCGACTCCCGCTGGATCAAGCATCTGCCCGAGTTCCTCCGCAGTACGCAGGCGCTGGAACCCGAGGATGTAGGCATGTACAACGGCGGGCAAAAGCTGCAGTTCTGGGAGATCGTGGTGGGGTCCATCGTGTATCTGATCACCGGCATCGTGATGTGGGCCGGGGCGCGCACCTTCGGTGCCACGTCGGTGGCCATCAGTTACATCCTGCACGACATCTCGGCGCTGATCATGCTCTTCGGGATCTTCTTCCACCTCTATCAGGCCACCTTCGGGCAGCCGGGCACCATCCAGGCCATGACCCGTGGGACGGTCAGTGAAGCCTGGGCCTGGACGCATGCTCCCGCCTGGTTCCGCCAGATGACCGGCCGCGACCCACGGCAGGCCCTGGAGCAGGAGCGCCAGCGCCGCATCGCTCGCGAGCGCGCCATCGAGCAACTCGCGCGCGGCGGCCCCGCCGGCCCGCCAGGCGGTGGGAGGGCCTGAGGGCGCAAAGTCTGGTGTTGGGGCGGATTTCGGTCCGCCCCTTTTTTGTTTGTCCCGGCGCATAATATTGTGGCGTAGCGGAGGTGTGGCCATGGCGAAGAAACCACCGGCGCAGGCAACGTCGAAGTCCAAAACGACCGTGCGGCCCGAGATAGAACGGCGAGCACACCGTGCGCTGCGCCAGCACCTGCTCGATCTGCTGCGCGGTGGCAACGCGCACCTCAATTTCGACGAAGCGCTGGCCGGGCTGCCTCCCCAATTGCGCGGCGCCAAGCCGCCCGGCCTTCCATACTCGCCCTGGCGTTTGCTCGAGCACATGCGGATCGCGCAGTGGGACATCCTCGAATTCAGCCGCAATCCCAAGCATGTCTCGCCCGAGTTTCCCGCCGGTTACTGGCCGGACAGCGATGCTCCGCCCGATGACAAAGCCTGGCAGAAGAGCATCCGGCGATTCCGCGCCGATCTGAAGGCGATGCACGACTTGGTCGAGGATCCCGCTACCGATCTCCTTGCCCCCATCGCTCACGGGGAAGGGCAGACCCTCTTGCGCGAAGCGCTGCTGCTGGCCGACCACAACTCCTATCACCTGGGACAGATGGTCACGGTGCGGCGCCTGCTGGGAGCGTGGGAGAGCTAGAAGTGGAAAGTGGTAAGTGAAAAGTGGAAGGTGGCCCGGCCCGCTTTTCACTTACTACTTCCCACTGATCTTTCACTTTTCGGGCTGAAACAAATACGGCTCGCCCTTTTTCGCGGCAAATGTCTCTGCCACCTTGAGGAAGGCCTGCGCGGCATGCGAGAGGCTGGAGCCCTTGCGGTAGATGATGCGCAGCTTGCGCTCGAAATGCAGGTCGCGGATGGGCACCCGCACCAGTTCGCCCCGGGCCACCTCATTTTCCACGCAGATGCCGGGGATCAGGGCCACGCCGTTCGACATGCCCACGAACTTCTTGATGGCTTCGATGGTGGGCAATTCCACCGGCATCTGCAGGGGAACGTGGTGCCGGGAGAACGCCTCCAGCACCTTCTGCCGGTAGGGCGAGGGCACATTGTGGGCTACGAACCACTCCGTCCCCAGTTGCCGGATGGTGACCTCCTTCGACGAAGCCAGTGGATGCTGCGGGGGCACCACGAACGTCAACTCGTCACGGTAAACGACGATCGAGCGCAGCAGGGAATCTTCAGGACGGAAAGTGAGCACGCCCAGTTCCGTGCTGTGGTTGATCAGTTCATCGGAGATGTGGCTGGCCAGCGATCGCTGCACCGCCACCTTGATCATGGGATACAGGCGGCGGAACTCGTCCAGGACCGGCAGCAGGTACAGGCAGGTGAATTCATTGGCCGAGACCGCCAGCTTGCCCTTGAGCATCTGCCGCAGCTCGTCCAACGCCACCAGGGCCTCGGTGCGCGTGTTCAAGAGGCGCAGGGCATAGCCCTCAAGCACACGCCCGGCATCGGTCAGCACGCCGTCGCGCGAGGAGCGGTCAAAGAGCGACTCTCCCAGCTCCACCTCCAGCTTGCGGATGGTCTGGCTGACCGCCGGCTGGGTGCGGAACAGTTTCTTGGCCGCGCGCGAGAAGCTGCCCTCGCGCGCCACTGTAAGGAAGGTTTCTAGTTGAAACAGGTCCATCTATCCCCCATTGCGAAAAGCCGGGGCACTGCGACAGCCTCCTTATACCATAAGCAATACTTATCATGGTAGAAAAACTATAATATTTGCTTAAACGCTAAGGGGGGTAGCCTAACTCTTTAACCTTGGGCCCAGTCCGACCCGGGAGGATAGCCGATGGAACGTACCCGCATCACTATTTTCGACACCACGCTGCGCGACGGCGAGCAGTCACCCGGGTGCAGCATGCGGCTGGACGAGAAGCTGCGCATGGCGCGTCAACTCGACCGCCTGGGCGTGGACGTCATTGAGGCCGGTTTTCCCATCGCATCCGACGGCGACTTCGAGGCGGTCCAGGCCGTCGCCCATGAGCTCCGCCGTCCTCGGATCGCGGGCCTCGCCCGTGCCAGCTTCGAAGACATCGATCGCGCCTGGCAGGCGGTACGCCACGCCCAGCGGCCGCGTATCCACGTCTTCCTTGCCACCTCGGATATCCATTTGCATTACAAGCTGCGGATGACCCGGCAGCAGTGCCTGGAGCGGGCGGCGGAAGCGGTGCGGATCGCACGCTCGCTGTGCTCCGACGTCGAGTTCTCCCCCGAGGACGCCACCCGGACCGAAGTTGAGTTCCTGTGCGAGGTTACGGAGGCGGTAGTAGAAGCCGGGGCGACCACGGTCAACATTCCGGACACGGTCGGCTACACGGTGCCGCGCGAGATGTACCGCATCATCGAGGCGGTGTGCGACCGGGTGCGGAACCGCCCCGACGTGGTCATCTCCGTGCACTGCCACAACGACCTCGGCCTGGCGGTGGCCAATTCTATCGCCGGCCTGGAAGCCGGAGCACGGCAGGTGGAGTGCACCGTCAACGGCATTGGCGAGCGCGCCGGGAACGCCTCGCTGGAAGAAATCGTAATGGCACTGCGCGTCCGCTGTGACCAGATGCCTTACGACACCGGCATCCGCGGCGAGCAGCTTTATCCCTCCAGCCGCTTGCTGACCGAGATCACCGGCGCCCTGGTACAGCCCAACAAGGCCATCGTCGGCCGCAATGCCTTTGCGCACGAGGCCGGCATCCACCAGGACGGCGTCATCAAGAACCCGCTTACCTACGAGATTATGACCCCGCAGTCGGTCGGGGTCCCAGAAAGCAAGCTGGTATTGGGGAAGCACTCCGGCAGGCACGCGCTCGGCCTGAAGTGCCAGCAATTGGGATACGAATTCTCCCGCCGCGACCTGGACCGCATCTACAAGCGCTTCGTCGCTCTCGCCGACCAGATCAAGGTGGTGGAGGACCGCCATCTGCTGGCCATCATCCAGGAGGAGATGCCGGCGCTGGCGGCGATCAAGGAGATGGCGAAGGGGCATGCGGTCGGCAGCCCGATGGGCACGGCATAAGGCGTTTTTCGGGTAGGGACCATGAGGCTTGATATTACGGTTCTGCCGGGCGATGGAGTGGGCCCGGAAGTTACACGAGAAGCGGTTCGCATTCTGCGCACGGTGCTGGATGTTTACGGCTACGAAGCGAGCTTTGAAGAGCGCGCCATCGGAGGCGTGGCCATCCGCCAATTTGGCACGCCTTTGCCGGAGCCGACAGCGCGCGCCTGCACCGAGAGCCACGCGGTGCTGCTGGGTGCCGTGGGCGGGCCGGAGTTCGATTCGCTGCCTGCCGGCGAGCGGCCCGAGGCCGGGTTATTGGGTTTGCGGCGGGCCTTGGGCGGGTACGCCAACCTTCGTCCCGCGGTCGCCTACGGCGCCATCGCCGACTGCTCGCCGCTACGCCCCGAGGTGGTCAAAGGCGCCGACGTCCTGATCGTGCGTGAGTTGCTGGGCGGGATCTACTTCGGCGAGCCGCGCGGCTTCAGCGATGCCTCTGCCCCGGCCGCGTATAACACCATGCGCTACTCGGTCCCGGAGGTCGAGCGTGTGGCCCACGTTGCCTTCCGCCAGGCGCAGCTACGCCGCCGGAAGGTCACCTCGGTGGACAAGGCAAACGTGCTCGAGACTTCACAGCTCTGGCGGCAGACCGTTACGCGCGTGGGGCGCGAGTATCCCGAAGTCAGGCTCGAGCACATGTACGTGGACTCCTGCGCCCTGCGCCTGATTACCAATCCTGGCTCCTTTGACGTGATCGTCACCGAGAACCTCTTCGGCGACATTCTTTCCGACGAGGCGGCGGTAATCAGCGGTTCTCTGGGGATGCTGGCCTCGGCCACCATCGGCGGCAAGGTGGACCTCTACGAGCCCGTGCACGGCTCGGCGCCCGACATCGCCGGGGCTGGAGTCGCGAACCCGCTGGGAGCGATCGCCTCCGCTGCCCTGCTGTTGCGGCACAGCGCCGGCCTGGAAGCAGGGGCGCAGGACATCGAAGATGCCATTCGCGAGGTGCTCGACGCCGGCTACCGTACTGCCGACCTCAACCGCGGCCGCGCCAAGCGCGTTGTCTCCACCGCGGAGATGGGCGCTCTGGTGGAAACCGCGGTGGCCGATGTCGCCGACCGCCGGCGGGCGTATCATGCTGTGTAACGCCCCGTGAAACGATGGCATTGGAACTTCAAAAGCCCCTTCAGGAGCGGGCGCCGAGCCCTGCAAGTCCGCGCACCCTGTTTGAGAAGATATGGCAGGAGCACGTGGTGTGCGAGCCGCCGGGTCAGCCGCCGCTGCTTTATGTCGACCTGCACCTGGTGCATGAGGTCACTTCCCCGCAGGCGTTTGACGGCCTGCGCGCGGCGGGCCGGCGCGTGCGCCAGCCGCAGCGCACCCTGGTCACGGTAGACCACAACGTTCCCACCACGCCCGGGCATCTTCCCATCACCGATCCCATTGCGGCGCGCCAGATGGAGGCGCTGCGCCGCAATTGCCAGGAATTCGGCCTCACGCTCTATGACATCGACTCGCCCGACCAGGGTATCGTCCACGTCATCGGGCCCGAGCTGGGCGCGACCCAGCCGGGACTGACCATCGTCTGCGGCGATAGCCATACCTCTACCCACGGCGCCTTCGGAGCCCTGGCCTTTGGGATAGGTACTTCAGAAGTCGAGCATGTGCTGGCTACCCAGTGCCTCCCGCAACAGAAGCCGCGGACCATGGAGATCCGCATCAACGGTTCGCTGCCCGAGGGCGTCAGTGCGAAAGATCTGGTGCTGGGCATCATTGGGACCATCGGCACGGACGGCGCCACCGGCCACGTGGTCGAGTACACCGGCGAGGCGGTGCGCGGGCTCAGCATGGAAGGGCGGATGACCGTCTGCAACATGAGCATCGAGGCAGGTGCGCGCGCCGGCATGGTGGCCCCCGACGAGGTGACGTTCAACCACCTGCGCGGACGGCGCTTCGCCCCCAAGGACGCGGCTTGGGATGAGGCGGTCGCACGCTGGCGTGGGCTGAAGTCCGATGCCGCGGCGCGTTATGACAAGGTGGTCGAGATCGACGCTGCCAGCCTGGCTCCCTTTGTTACCTGGGGCACGAATCCAGGCATGGTGGTGCCGGTAACGGGCCGTGTGCCCGATCCGGCCACCGCCCGCAGTGCCGCCGAACGCGGCGCTGCGGAGCGCGCACTCGAATACATGGCGCTGGCTCCCGGCACGGCGATTGAGGAAATCAATGTGGATCGGGTATTCATCGGCTCCTGTACCAACTCACGTTTAGAGGACTTACGGGCGGCCGCGCGAGTCGCCCGCGGCCACAAGGTAAATCCCAAGGTTCGCGCCCTGGTGGTGCCGGGATCGCAAGCGGTGAAGCGCGACGCCGAGCGCGAAGGGCTCGACCAGATTTTCCGCGCTGCCGGCTTCGAATGGCGCGATTCTGGCTGTTCGATGTGCCTGGGAATGAATCCCGATGTGCTGCAGCCCGGCGAGCGCTGCGCCTCCACCAGCAACCGCAACTTCGAAGGCCGCCAGGGACGCGGCGGACGCACCCACCTGGTCAGCCCGATGATGGCCGCCGCCGCCGCTATTGAAGGCCACTTCACCGACATCCGCAGGTGGCGGTTCCAATGAAGGCGTTTCGCATGCACACAGGCCTGGTGGCGCCGCTCGACCGCGCCAACGTGGATACCGACCAGATCATTCCCAAGGAATTCCTCAAGCGCATCGAGCGCACCGGGTTCGGCGAATTTCTGTTTTACGACTGGCGGCGCAGGCCCGACCGCACGCTTGACCCTGACTTCGTGCTCAACCAGCCACGTTACCAAGGCGCGAGCATCCTGCTTACGGACCGCAACTTCGGCTGTGGCTCCTCACGCGAGCACGCGCCCTGGGCGCTGGACGATTTCGGCTTCCGCGCCATCATCGCGCCGTCGTTTGCCGACATCTTTGCCAACAACTGCGTGAAGAATGGGCTGCTGACGGTCGTGCTGCCGGAGGCGCAGGTGGCAACCATCATGAAGCGGTCGCAGGAAGTTGAGGGATACCGCGCGACGGTTGACCTCGAACAGCGCCAGGTGCGCGACGACTTCGGCCTCACCGCCTCGTTCGAAATCGACGACTTCAGCCGGCGCTGCCTGCTCGAAGGACTCGACGATATCGGCCTGACTCTGCAGCACGAGGCCGAGATTGCCGCCTACGAAGCGCGGCGTTTCGGCGCGCGCTGACTCGCGCTATTCGCTGTAACCTTGCGCTGGTTTTTGAATCCTAGATGGTTGGTGCGCCATGACATCCGCGATCCAAGCTCTTGCCTTCGACGCCTACGGCACCCTCTTCGACGTGCATTCCGTCATCTCAACCTGCAACCAGGCATTTCCCGAGAAGGGCCCGGCTCTGAGCCAGCTCTGGCGCGCCAAACAACTCGAATACACCTGGCTGCGCAGCCTGATGGGCCGCTATGAGGACTTCTGGCAGGTTACGGAATCGGCGCTGGTCTTCGCTTGCCGCAGCTTGAACCTCGACTGCCCGCCGGTCACGCGCCAAAAGCTGATGGACGCCTATTTGCACCTCGATCCGTATCCCGAGGTCGTGCAGGCGCTGCAATCGCTCTCGCGCTACAAGCTGGCGATCCTGTCGAACGGCTCGCCGCGCATGCTGGCGGCGGTGGTCGAGGGCACTGGCCTCAAGGGAGTGTTTGCGGACGTCATCAGCGTGGACGAAGTGAAGATCTTCAAGCCCAGCCCGCGCGTGTATGAGCTGGCGCCGCGCCACCTCAAGATCGCGCAGGATGCGATCGGATTCATCTCCTCGAATTTCTGGGACATCGCCGGCGCGAAGAGTTTTGGGCTGTGGACCTGTTGGATCAACCGCGCCAAAGCGCCGGAGGAGGAACTCGGGCTCCGGCCGGATGCGATGATCGGCAGCCTGGCGGAACTCGAGGAGGCATTGAGGAAAGCAGATTCCTCGCGGACTACACGGTAGCGCCGGGACGGCGGCGCTACATTTTATTTCCCCGCCCAGCAGGCTGCGCGTTTTTCCAGGAATGCCGAGATGCCTTCCTGCGCGTCGACGGCCATGGAATTCATCGACATGACCTCCTTCGCGTAGGCATAGGCTTTGGGCTGGTCGAGATCGATCTGCGCGTAGAACGCCTGCTTGCCGATCCCGACCGTCAGCGGGCTGGCCCCGGCGATGCGGGTGGCGAGCTTGCGGGTTTCGGCTTTGAGCGCGGTGGCCGGCACGACGTTGTTCACCAGGCCCCATTCGGCGGCGATGGTTGCCGGAACCATGTCGCCGGTGAACAGCATCTGCAGCGCGCGTTTGCGGCCGATGGCGCGGCTGAGGGCCACCATGGGCGTGGAGCAGAACAGTCCGATCTTGACGCCGGGCGTGGCGAACGCGGCTTCCTCACAGGCGATGGCGAGGTCGCAGGTGGCAACGAGCTGGCAGCCGGCGGCGGTGGCGATGCCTTGCACTTCGGCGATCACCGGCTGCGGGATGGCCTGCACCTTCATCATCAGCTCCGAGCAGACGTCGAAGAGGTGGCGATAGTAGCTGATGTCCTTGCCGACCATCTGCCCGAGATCGTGGCCGGAGGAAAACACCTTTCCCGCCGCGGCCAGGATCACGACCCGCAGCGCCGGATCTTGCCCGACGGCATTGAGACAGGCGATCAGCTCCTGCATCATCTCGAGCGAGAGCGCGTTGCGCCGCTGGGGACGGTTCAGCGTGATCACCGCAATCGGGCCTTCGCTCTCAAACAGCAGGTTTTCGTAGGGCATGCTCCACCTCCGCCGCGTCTTCGGAATCGCGACACTAGACTTTGCATTTTACCTCGGCAGAGACGTGGCGAGCTACGTCTCTACAGGACAAAAAAGGGCGCCGGATTCGTGACCCGGCGCCTGCCTGCAAGAACTAGGCTACCGCGACATGGCCTTCACCACGGAAAATCGCGAAGTGTCGATCTTCCGCAGCTCCTGCCCGACATAAACCTGCCGCGGACGCGAGATCTTCTGCTCTTTGTCCTCCATCAGCTCGTTCCACTGCGCGAGCCAGCCGGCGACACGCGGAATAGCGAACAGCACGGTGAACATCTCCGGCTTGAAGCCCATGGCCTGGTAGATGATCCCGGAGTAGAAATCCACGTTGGGATAGAGCTTGCGGCTGATGAAGTACTCGTCCTCCAGCGCGATCCTCTCCAGCTCCAGCGCGATCTCCAGCTTGGGGTTCTTGCCTGTGACCTGGAACACCTGGTCGGCGATGTGCTTGATGATCCGCGCCCGCGGGTCGTAGTTCTTGTAGACCCGGTGGCCGAATCCCATCAGCTTGCCATGGCCTTCTTTGGTCCGCTTGATGTAGGCCGGGACGTTATCCTTGTTGCCGATCTCGGCCAGCATGGTGAGGACGGCTTCGTTCGCGCCGCCATGCAGCGGCCCGGACAGCGCCGCGCACGCGGCGGCCACCGCCAGGTAGGGATCGGCCTCCGAGCTGCCGGCACAGCGCATGGTGTTGGCCGAGCAATTCTGCTCGTGGTCAGCGTGCAGGATGAAGAGGATGTCCAGCGCCCGCGCCAGCACCGGGTTGGCCACGTACTTGGGCTCCACCATCTTCCACAGCATGTTCATGAAGTTTTCGGGGTAGCTCAGATCGTTATCCGGGTACACATAGGGGAAGCCCAGGCTATGGCGGTAGGAATAGGCCGCTATGGTGGGCACCTTGGCGATCAGCCGGATGATCTGGTGCATGCGCGTGTCCCGGTCGCGGACCTTCTTGGCCTCCGGGTACACGGTGGAGAGCGCCGCCACGGTGCTGGCCAGCACGCCCATGGGGTGCGCGTCGTAGCGGAAGCGGGTCATGAACTCCTTGGTGGTTTCATGCAACATGGTGTGGTGGGTGATCTGCTTGACCCATTCCTTGCTTTGCTTGTCGTCCGGCAACTCGCCGAACAGCAGCAGGTAGGCCACCTGCAGAAAGGTGCAGTTCTCCGCCAGTTCTTCAATGTTGTAGCCGCGATAGCGGAGGATGCCGCGTTCGCCGTCGATGAAGGTGATCGAGCTCTTGCAGGAAGCCGTGTTCATGAACGCCGGGTCGTAGGTCATCAGGCCGAAGTCTTCCGGACCAGTCTTGATCTGCCGCAGATCCATGGCCCGGATGGTCCCGTTCTCGACCGGCAGCGTATAGGTCTTGTTGGTGCGATTGTCGACTACGGTAAGAGTGTTCTCTGGCATGGGCCGCTCCTTTGCGAGTGCCGGATCCGGCCGGTCGCCCCGGAGCCACGATCCGGTGATTCAGAATCAAAGCGGGACGCCGTGCGGGCCAAGGCTGCTCTGCCGCGAATATACTGGGGTGCTATTGTGCGCCCAGCAGTGATAGTAGTCACCTATGATTGTGATGAGGCGGCGAGGTAAGGACGTTGCTTGCCGCGCTTGCTGTTTTACCCAGTCTTCTGCAGCACCACGATCAGCCGGCGCGGGCCGTGCGCGCCCATGATCAGGATCTTCTCGATATCGGCGGTGCGGCTGGAGCCTGTGATCAGGCACACGTAGGAATTCCTGCTGGCGATCCCCTGTTCGTAAACCCGGGCGAACGCCGCCTCCAGGTCGGGCACGAGCTGGCTGAGCCGGGCGAACACGATGTGCACGGGCGCGATGACCGTGGCCTGCCGTCCGCCGTTCGCCGCGGACACCAGGATCGAGCCGGTTTGCGCCACCAGGGCTTCGCAGAGCGTGATGGTGGCCTGGGAGGCCTCGTTGGGCGGGCCTTCGCTCGACCAGCGCAGCGGGCGCCCGTCGGTGAAGCCGCTAACCAGGGCGCGGAGTTCCGGCGCGTCCTGCGCGAAGATCTCCCCCGGCGGAAGCGAGGCCAGAACATTGGCGATGGCCGCGGCGCTGGCCGCGGCATCCGCCGTCACCATGCACTCGGTGATGTTGGCCACGCACTCCTTCTGAAAGCGATCCAGCGGGTCGGTCACCGGCGCAAAGATCTGCCCGGAAGGGCCGTCGTGGTGCGGCGCCGTCGTCTGCACGGCGGCGCGGATGCGCCCCAGGATGCGCTCGCGGCTCGGGTTGTCAGCGGACGCCATTCTGCTTTCTCCACAAGTCGCGGAAGGATTCGCGCGGCATGGCAGGCGCGGCCCGGTCCTTGGTCCACGGACGCATGGGATCGAGCGCCGTGCCCTCGAGCCTCATGCCGTGAATCACGCGCAATGCGGTGCGGCCCAGTGACCCCATGAACCGGAAGCGGCCAGCGCTCATCATGGTCCAGCGGAACATCTTCATTCCCAGGCGTTCCGCGGAAGAATGGGTACCTGCGTGGATGGCGTTGCGCCGGTTGTGCAGCAGGTGATGGTGGAGCTCGATGTGCACCGGGCAGACATCGGTGCAGGCGCCGCACAGCGATGACGCGTACGACAGGTGCTGATACTCCGGCAAGCCGCGCAGGTGCGGCGTGAGCACGCTGCCGATGGGTCCCGGATAGGTGACGCCGTAGGCGTGTCCGCCAATGTTGCGGAAGACCGGGCAGGCGTTGATGCAGGCGCCGCAACGAATGCAGTGCAGCACCTCGCGCTGCTCGAGATCCGCCAGCAGCTCGCTGCGCCCGTTGTCCACCAGCACCACGTGGAACTCTTCCGGACCGTCCACCTCGCCCGCGCGCCGCGGCCCGCCAATGAGCGTGTTGTAGCAGGTGATCGGCTGCCCGGTTCCTGCCGTAGCGAGCGTGGGCCAGAGCGTCGCCAGGTCCTGCAAGCGCGGGATCACCTTCTCGATCCCGGTCAGCGCCACCTGGATCCTGGGCACGCTCGTGCATAGCCGGCCGTTGCCTTCGTTGGTGGTGATGGTCACCATGCCGGCGTCGGCGATGATGAAGTTGGCGCCGCTGATCCCCATCTCAGCGGAAAAAAACGATTTCCGCAGCCAGCGCCGTGCGATCGCCACCAGCTCCGGCGGGTCCTGCGTTTCCTCCGCTCCCAGCTTCTCCTTGAACAGCTTGGAAACTTGCTGGCGGTTCAGGTGCATGGCCGGCGTCACGATGTGGTAGGGCGGTTCGTTGCGCAACTGTACGATGAATTCGCCGAGGTCGGTCTCCACCACCTCGATGCCCATCTTCTCCATTGCCTGCGCCAGGTGGATTTCCTCGCTGACCATCGACTTCGACTTGACCACCTTCTTCACGCCGGTTCGCGCTGCGACGTCGCAGATGTAGTGCCGCGCCTCCTCGCCGTTCTCCGCCCAGAAGACGTGCCCGCCGTTCTCCTTTACCTTCTGCTCGAACTGGAGCAGGTAGCGGTCGAGATGGTTCACCGCCTCCCACTTGATGTCGTGGCAGCGCTGGCGCGCAGCCTCCCAGTCGGCGAAGCGGGTCTTGCCGCGGCCCACTCCGGCGTCGTACTGGTCGATGTTCCAGCGGACGATGCCGCGGTGCGCCAGGTCGGCGGACTTCTCGGCAGCTTTGCGCAGGAACTCCTGGGCGGCAGTGGTCACCGCGCTTTGCCTCCCGCGGCGAATGCGTGCTCGCTCGCCGGCGTGGTTTGCGCCAGGATGCTGGCCAGGTGGATGGTGCGCGCCGTGGAGTTCTTCCGGCGGAGGATGCCCTCGATGTGCATCAGGCAACTGGAGTCGGCGGCGGTCACGTATTCGGCGCCGGACTTTTCGATGTTGCCGGCCTTGGTATCGCCCATCGCGGCGGAGATCATGGCGTACTTGACCGAGAAGGCGCCGCCAAACCCGCAGCATTCCTCGCCGTAGGGCAGATCCACCAGCTCCAGCCCGCGCACGTTCTTCAGCAGCTCGCGAGGCTCCTGCTTGAGATGGAGCTCGCGCAGGCCGTGGCAGGAATCGTGGAAGGTGACCTTGTGCGGAAAGCTGGCGCCCACGTCCGTGACGTTGGCGACCTTCACCAGGAACTGGGCGAACTCATACACGCGCTGGCCCAGCTTGACGGCGTCGTTGTGCAAGGGTGTTCCCGCAAGGAGCTCCGGGTAGAAGCTCTTCACCATGGTGGTGCAGGAACCGGAAGGCGACACCACCGCCTCGGCGGAGCCGAAGATGCGCACGAAGCGTTCGGCCAGGGGCCGCGCTTCCTCCCAGTAGCCGGTGTTGAACGCCGGCTGACCGCAGCAGGTCTGGGCTTCGGGGAAGTCCACCTCGTACCCGATCCGGCGGAGGACGCGGACGACGTCGAGGCCCACCTGCGGGTTGAGCTGGTCCACAAAACAGGGGATGAACAGGGCAACCTTGGGCATGAGGTGCGGTTATAGACCGGAAACAGCGTTTGCGCAAGGGTGAAGGCAGGATCGGTGCAGCCCTCGATCGTCGGGCGATCGAGTCGACCCGCGTGGGTCTG
>JAHFUA010000046.1 GCA_023265315.1 Acidobacteriota bacterium
CTTCAAGGACGCCATCTCGCGCATCGGGCTCGAGTCCCCGAAATCGGCGCTGGTCAATAATCTCAAGGACGGCCTGGAGTTCTCCGGCAAGATCGGCTTCCCGGTGATCATCCGCCCGTCCTTCACCCTCGGCGGCACCGGCGGGGGCCTCGCCTATAACCGCGAGGAACTGCTGGACATCCTGGCCCGCGGCCTCGATCTCTCCCCCGTGCACGAAGTGCTGATCGAAGAATCGGTGCTGGGTTGGAAGGAATTCGAGCTGGAGGTGATGCGCGACCTCGCCGACAACGTCATCATCATCTGCTCCATCGAGAATTTTGACCCGATGGGCGTGCACACCGGCGATTCCATCACCGTGGCCCCGGCGCAGACGCTCACCGACCGCGAGTACCAGGCTATGCGCGACGCCGCCATCCTGATCATCCGCGAGATCGGCGTCGAGACCGGCGGCAGCAACATCCAGTTCGCGATTCACCCCACCACCGGGCGCATGGTGGTGATCGAGATGAACCCGCGCGTCTCGCGCTCCTCGGCGCTGGCTTCCAAGGCGACCGGGTTCCCGATCGCCAAGATTGCGGCCCGCTTGGCCGTGGGCTACACGCTCGACGAGATCCCCAACGACATCACGCGCAAGACGCCCTCCTGCTTCGAGCCCACGCTCGACTACGTGGTGGTGAAGATCCCCAAGTGGCAGTTCGAGAAATTCCCCGGAGCGGACGAAACCCTGGGCCCGCAGATGAAGTCGCTGGGCGAGGTGATGGCCATCGGCCGCACCTTCAAGGAGGCCCTGTTCAAAGGGATTCGGTCGCTCGAGACCGGCAAGCGCGTAGGCTCGGAGTCGATTGAGCCGCGCATCCTCACCCAGCGCCTGGTGACGCCGCATCCTGAGCGCCTCACCTACCTGCGCTATGCCCTGCGCCAGGGACACACGGTGAAGGAACTGGCGCGCATGACCTCCATCGATCCCTGGTTCCTGCACCAGTTGAAGGAAGCCACCGATTTCCAGGCGGAACTGGAGAAGCATCCTTTCGAGTCGGTGCCGCCGGAGCTGGTGCGCGAGGCCAAGCGCATGGGATATTCCGACGCCCGCCTGGCCGACCTCTGGCGCATTGCGAATGGCAAGGGCGCCACGGAGAAGGTCCGCCACTTCCGCAAGACCCACGGGATCACGCCGGTGTACAAGCGCGTAGACACCTGCGCCGCCGAGTTCGAGAGCTACACCCCCTACCTCTACTCCACCTACGAGTCCGAGGACGAAGCCGAGCCCACCCCGTGCAAGAAGGTCGTCATCCTGGGCAGCGGCCCCAACCGCGTGGGGCAGGGAATCGAGTTCGATTATTGCTGCTGCCACGCTGCCTTTGCGCTGCGCGACGACGGCTACGAGACCGTCATGATCAACTGCAACCCGGAGACGGTCTCCACCGACTACGACACCAGCGACCGCTTGTTCTTCGAGCCGCTGACCTTGGAGGACGTGCTGGCGGTTTATGAGCACGAAGCCGCATCCGGCGCGCCCATCGGCGTCATCGTGCAGTTCGGCGGGCAGACCCCGCTCAACCTGGCGCTGCCGCTCAAAGCCGCGGGCGTGCCCATCATCGGCACCTCGCCCGAATCTATCGACCTGGCGGAGGACCGCAAGCGCTTCGGCAAGCTGCTCGACGAGCTCCGGATCCCGCAGCCCCCGGGCGCTATGGCCACCAGCATCGAGGAAGCGGTGGCGGGCGCGAATCGCGTCGGCTATCCCGTGCTGGTGCGCCCCTCCTACGTGCTGGGCGGGCGCGCCATGCAGATCGCCTACGACGACGAGACCGTCATCCGCTATATGAAAGAAGCCGTCGAGTATTCGCAGGAACGCCCGGTGCTCATCGACCACTTCCTCGAGGCCGCCACCGAGGTGGACGTGGACGCGCTTTCCGACAGCGAAGACGTGGTCATCGGCGGCATCATGCAGCACATCGAGGAGGCCGGCATCCACTCCGGCGATTCCTCCTGCGTGCTGCCCGCGGTGGACATCCCCGAGCGCCACCTGGCCACCATGCGCGACTACACTTTCCGCCTTGCCCGCGCTCTCAAAGTCATCGGGCTGATGAACACCCAATACGCCATCCACCGCGACAAGGTGTACGTGCTGGAAGTGAACCCGCGCGCCTCGCGCACCGTGCCCTACGTCTCCAAGGCCACCGGCGTGCCCCTGGCCAAGATCGCTGCCCGCCTCATGACCGGGCGCAAGCTGAGCGAATTCCTGCCGGAGTACATCGAGCGCGAAGCCGATCTCTCGACCGGCAGCGGCTATTACGTCAAGTCGCCGGTCTTCCCCTGGTCGAAGTTCCCGGGCGTGGACACGGTGCTCGGTCCGGAGATGAAGTCCACCGGCGAGGTGATGGGGGTGGCTGACACCTTCGGCGAAGCCTTCGCCAAGGCGCAGCTCTCCGCCGGCCAGAAGCTGCCGCGCAGCGGAACCGTGTTCATCAGCGTCACCGACCAGGACAAGCCGCAGGTGGCCGCGCTCGCCCAGCGCTTCCTCGACCTCGGCTTCCGGCTGGTATGCACCCACGGCACCGCCGACGTGCTGGCCGCCAATGGCATCATCACCGAGCGGGTTTACAAAGTGAAGGAGGGCCGGCCCAACGCCGTGGACCTGATCAAGGGCGATAAGATCCAGCTCGTCATCAACACCCCACGCGGCCCCGACCCATATTTTGACGAGAAGGCCATCCGGCGCGCTACCGTGACCCACCACATCCCCTGCATGACCACGCTCTCGGCAGCCCGCGCTGCCGCCGAAGGCATTGCCGCCATTCAGCGCGAGGAGGTCAACGTTCGTGCCCTGCAGAACCTGCATGCCGAGCGCCCGGCGCTGACCTAGCGATTGAAGTCGTAGCTCTTGTGTAGAGACTTGGGTTGCTACGTGTCTTTTGGATCGCCGAGACGCAGCAAGCTGCGTATCTACCAAGCAGCTCTACACCGTCTTTCGCCGGCCCACTCCCACCAGGTGCAGGATCAGCCACACCAGCGCCAGGACCAGCAGCACGTGGATGGCAAAGGCCGACACCTTGAACACCACGAATCCAAGCACCCAGCCGATCAGAAACAGGATGAAGAGAAACAGCAGCATGGTACCTCCGCGCGGGCCCTCGCCCGGCCTGCTGTTAGATAGAAAGCGAGGGGTACGGGGTTGCCGCCGGGAGAGAACCGTTACTCCCCTTGGGGAGGGATCTTCTTCAGCAGAACAAGGAACTCCTGCCGTGTCAGCGCATCGTGGTCGCCGAACCAGCTCTTCACCGCCTCCAGCGCGCGGAGCGAATCGATCGGCGTGGCGGGGGGCGGCGGTGTCGCAGGGACCGGCGCGGGGGGCGGCGTCGCGCCCAGGGGTGTGCCCTGTTCGAGCGCAGCCAGCACTTCCTCCAGTTGCTGCAGGTCTGCTGGTTCGAGGTGCACGAACTGGATACCCAGGCCGAAGTTCGGCAGTATCGATCTCACCTGCCCGTGGACGCGGATTTTGCGCTGCGATATCAGCAAGACCAGGGTCAGCTCGGTATCCAACGCGATCGCGGACAGGGTTTCGAGGAAACAGCCTCCGCGGCTGAAGTCGGTGAACGTGCATCGCTGGGGGCTTTCCGCGCCCGAGGCGTAGATTTCCGCGTCGCCACGGCAGGGGTACCGCTCGTATCTGCGCCGTTCCTGGTGCCGCTTTTCGGCCTTGCGTCGTTCCTCAATGAGCTTGCGCAAGCCCTCGTCAAACGCTTGTCCCGCGGGCACGACATACCTGTCGGGAGTGGAAGGAGGGAAGCTCAGGCCGAAGACGGATTTGTTCGGTTCCAGATTCATCAGCCCGGCTTGCCCGGCAAGCTGGCCGGCCCCTACCCAGACCACGCGGTACTGGCCTTTGTTGCCGCCGTGCTCGAGAGTGACGGTCGCTCCTGGATGGTCGAGCACCTGCGCCCCTTCGAGTCGCACGCCTTGCTCGCTCACGTCCACCACCGACGCGGTCTGGGAAAACGGTTGTCCCATGGGGTCCAGCCCAGAGATCTGCACCTCCATCTGCTTCCTGAACCGTTGGTGGCGACGATGTCCCATGACTGCTCCCGTTCGCTTGCGTAGACGCTCGCTCCTCCGAATATCGGCCGGACCGCGTGAGTTCGTGAGTAGAATACTTCTGTTGTGCGCCTGCGAAAAGTCCCAAGATGAGAGCGCCAATGCGGGCCGGGATTATACTGAATTCTGGCCTTCTTCCTGCGCCAAGAAGCAAGGACCAGGAGCCCATAGCCAGGATCTCTCATGCTTCTTCACGGCATTCTTCCGCCCATTACCACGCCGTTCTACCCGGACGGCAGCCTGTACTTCAGGAAACTGGAGCACAACGTCGAGCGCTACTCCAAGACTCCGGTCGCCGGCATCGTCGTGCTGGGCTCGACCGGGGAGTCCATCCTGCTCAGCGACCAGGAGCGCCGCGACGTGTTGAAGTGCGCCCGCGAGCACGCCGCGCCCGAGAAGGTGCTGGTCGCCGGCAGCGGCATCGAGTCCGCCATCGAGACTCTGCGCCTCACCGAGTACGCCGCTTCGCTCGGCTACGATGTCGCCATGGTGCGCACGCCGCACTACTACAAGCGCCAGATGCTCCCCGCCAACCTGCTGGCCTTCTACCGTACCGTCGCCGACCGCTCGCCGCTGCCCGTCATCATCTACAACTTCCCGCAGGCCACCGGCTACGACATCCCGGCGGAAGTGGTCATCGAGCTCGCCGAGCATCCCAATCTTATCGGCATCAAGGAATCGGCGGGCGTGATCGAGAAAGTGAAGAAGATGGTGGAGGGGACGCGCCACATCCAGCGCACGGCCACGGTCACCGAAGTCTTCAACGCTGTGACCCCGCGCATGCTGGCCGCGGCAGGCTCAACGAACGGCGGCTCCGACGTCGTTCCCACGTCGGCGCTCGGTGGGACCGCCGTCGCCACTCCGCCCAAGCTCAAGACCCGCACCAAGGAAGTCGGATACCAGGTGCTGGTGGGCTCGGCACACCTGCTCAAGGATTCGCTCGACGTGGGCGCGGTAGGCGCAATCCTGGCCTTCGCCTGCGCCGCGCCCACCGCCTGCTACGAAATCTATGCTGCCTGGAAGGAGGGCGACATGGCGCTGGCACTCGAGAAGCAGCAGCGCATCGTTGAGGCCTCGCTCAAGGTGGGCGGGGAGCTCGGCATCCCCGGCGTCAAGTACGCCATGGACCTGAACGGGTACTACGGCGGGCCCTCGCGGCTGCCGTTGTTGCCCCTGACCGCTGACCAGAAGGCGGAAGTCGGACGCCTGATGGCGAATATTCGAAATTAGGATAGGCGCCAGGTATGCCGAAGTTTCCGGCGATCAGCGACGAAATGCGGCGCTGGTGTGCGCTGATCGAGGCCGAGGTCCTGACCTGGCCCGGGGTAAAGGCCCGGCCGATGTTCGGGCTTACGGCGTTCTACCGCAAAGGCCGCATTTTCGCCGCGATCCCCAAAACGCGCACCATGGGGAAACGTAATTCCGTCCTCTTCAAGCTCCTGACTGCGCCCTCCGGTCTGGTCAAAAGGGCGCTGGCGCACTCCAGGGCCGTATCCCAGCGGCTTCCTGCAGCCGGCTGGATCGAGTTCGAGGTCGAATCAGTGGAAGATGTGCGCGAGGTGCTGCAATGGTTGTCTCACGCCTACGAGTGCTGCCTCACGACACACAGAAGGCGCCGTGGCACCTAGGCGGCGACTTTTCCGGCAGTCGAGAGTCTCTCCACGGCCCGCTTGCAGGACTTGACTCGGTTCGCGGCGGTGTCCTATGATAATCGTCCGAACGAACGTTCGGTAAAGGAGGGGGCACCGGATGCCGGCTTCTCTTCGAACCGCAGTTGCTTATCGCCGTCCGCGCACGCTCGGCCGCCACATCGGAGGCTCGCGCAAGCGCTTCGACCGCCGCCTGGGCGAGATCCTCGATCACGCCACCGCCGTCTTCTGCGACAAGGGATACGAGGCCGCCTCCATGCGCGACCTTTCCCGCGCCACCGGCATGTCCCTTGCCGGCCTGTATTACTACTTCGAATCCAAGGAGAAGCTGCTCTACCTGATCCAGAAGCATGCCTTCGAGACTATCCTCGCGGGCCTGCGCCGGCGCCTGGAAGGCCTCCGCGACCCCGAACAGCGGGTGCGCGTTTTGATCCAGAACCACCTGGAGTATTTCCTCGCCAACCAGAGAGCCATGAAGGTGCTCTCGCACGAGGACGAGGTGCTGAAGAACAGCTATGGCGCGGAGGTGCGCGCCATCAAGCGTGAGTACTACCGCATCTGCCTGGGGCTGGTGGAGGACTTGATGCGCGCGCGGGGAGTAGAATTCTCGGACCGCATCGCCGTGCTCAGCCTGTTCGGCATGATGAACTGGATCTACACCTGGCACAACCCGCGGGTGGACGCTGACGCCGGCGTTCTCGCCCGCCAGATGGCCGACATCTTTCTTACCGGTTTACTGGGCGCCGGCAAACGGAAACGCAGCTCGCGCCCGACGCAGTGATCCAATGAATCAATGAGCCAATGACTCAATACTGAGGAGTTCCTGATGGCTACCACAACGCAGCCCGCCACCGAGACCCGCCGGCTCATCAACTACCGCACCGACGCCGGCATTGCCGTCATCGAGTTGAACGATCCTCCGGCCAACACCTACACCTACGAGATGAACCTCCAGCTCGACGAGGCTATCTTGCGCGCGCGCATGGACAACGACGTCCATGTCATCGTGCTCACCGGCGCGGGCGAGAAGTTCTTCTGCGCCGGGGCCAACATCAAGATGCTGTCCACCGTCGACCCGACTTTCAAGTACTACTTCTGCCTGCACGCCAACGAAACGTTGTTGCGCCTGGAGCACACCCCCAAGCTGGTGATTGCGGCGCTCAACGGGCACACGGTGGGCGGCGGGCTGGAGATCGCCATGGCCGCCGACATCCGCATCGCCCGCCAGGATGCCGGCAAAATCGGCCTGCCCGAGGTCAACCTGGGCGTGCTTCCCGGCACCGGCGGCACCCAGCGCCTGTCGCGGATGGTCGGCAAGTCGCGGGCTATCGAGCTGATCGTTACCGGCAACACCTTCACCTTCGAGGAAGCGAAAGAGCTGGGCATCGTCAACGACATTTACGAGCGCGAGAACTTCATGGCCAACGTGATGGAATACGCGCGCCAGTTCTGTCCGCCCAACAAGGCGTCCAAGGCCGTGGGACGCATCAAGCGCGCCATTCAGACCGGATGGGAGATTCCGCTGGAAGCCGCTCTGGCCCTGGAGCGCGAGAACCAGCAGCTCCTGTTCCAGTCTGACGACGCCAAGGAAGGTTTGAACGCTTATGTAGAGAAGCGCCCGGCGACGTTCACGGCGAAATGACGGCGTTTTCCGCGGCCCATTCGGCACCTCGCTTCACTCAGGTGCTCAGGGCAAGCTAAAACCTGAGCCGTGGGCCGTCATCCCGAGCGCAGCGAGGGATCTGCATTAAGGCGCTGCAAAGGACACCAATATGGCGACAGCTTTAATTTCGCCCACCAAGACTCACATTAAGCCCGGAAAGCTCCTCATCAACGGCGAATGGGTCGAGACCGGCAAGACCTTCGACACCATCAATCCCGCCACCGGCGAGGTGTTGACGCAAGTCGCCGAAGCGAGCGCTGCCGACGTGGACCGCGCCGCCGCCGCCGCCCGCGCCGCCTTCGACAAGACTGGCAAGGGGGCCTGGCGTTCGATGCCCGCCAGTGAGCGTGGACGCCTGCTGTGGAAGCTCGCCGATCTTGTCGAGAAGAACATCGAAGAGCTGGCCGAGCTGGAAACCCTCGACAACGGCAAACCTATCTTCGAGTCCCGCTATGTCGATATGCCGATGGTCATCGATGTCTTTCGCTATTACGCGGGATGGGCGACGAAGATCCACGGCGAGACCGTCAACACCTTCGAAAACGCCTTCACCTACACCCTGCGCGAGCCAGTGGGCGTGGTCGGCGCGATCGTGGCGTGGAATTTCCCGCTGCTGCTCGCGTCCTGGAAGCTCGGACCGGCGCTGGCCTGCGGCAATACCGTGGTGCTCAAGCCTGCGGAGCAGACGCCGCTCACGGCGCTGCGCCTGGGAGAGCTGGCTGCCGAAGCCGGTTTCCCCGCGGGCGTGCTCAACATCATTACGGGCGGCCCCGAGACCGGCAAGGCGCTGGTGGCGCATCCCGGTGTGGACAAGGTCGCGTTCACCGGCTCGACCGTCGTCGGCAAAGAGATCATGCGCTCTGCCGCCGACACGCTGAAGCGCGTGACGCTCGAACTCGGCGGCAAGTCGCCTAACATCGTCTTCGCTGATTCCGATATCGACTCCGCCGTGAAGGGCGCCATCAACGGCATTTTCTACGGCAAAGGCGAGGTTTGCTGTGCGGGCTCGCGCCTGTTCGTCGAGAGCAAGGTGCAGGACGAGTTCCTGGGCAAGCTGGTGGAGCGCACCAAGAAACTTCAGCCTGGGGACCCGCTCGATCCCAAGACGCGCCTCGGCGCCATCGTCAGCCAGCAGCAGATGAAGCAAATTCTCGGCTACATCGAGACCGGCAAGACTGAAGGCGCACAGCTCATCAGCGGCGGCAAGCGCGCCACGGTCGGCAAGGGCAACGGCTTCTTCGTTGAGCCCACGATCTTCGGCGGCGTGAAGAATCACATGACCATCGCCCGCGAAGAGATCTTCGGTCCCGTGCTGGCGGCACTCGCCTTCGACGACGTGGACCAGGTCGCCGAACTCGCGAACCAGAATCCTTATGGGCTCGCGGCAGCGATCTGGACCAAGGATATCAAGCGGGCGCACGCGCTCTCGCGCCGCCTGAAAGCGGGCACGGTCTGGATCAACACTTACGGCCTGATGGACGCCGCGCTGCCTTTCGGTGGCTACAAGCAATCCGGCTTTGGCCGCGAGCTGGGCGCGCAGGCGCTGGAGAGCTACACGGAAGTGAAGACAGTCTGGCTCGCGTTATGAGTGCTGTCTTGAAACGTGAAACTTGAAACGTGAAACGTAACTGGCAGCTGACAACTGGCAACTGACTACTGGGGTTCACATGCCTGGCAAAGTTCACAAGATCGGCACTTTCAGCGACTGGGTCGGGCTCTTTGAAGAGTGGCGCAAGGAGATCGGCGTCAACCCGCGCGAGATGCAGGAGTTCAAGTTCGAGACGCTCTACGGCGCCATCGAAGAGAAGGAGATCCAGTTCGGCCACTACAAGGGGCGCCCGAAGTGGGAGACGGTCCGCCAGATTCCCACGCAGAACATGCGCGACGCGCTGCTCAACATGATCGTTTACCAGGGCGACACCGAGTTTGCCTCGGTCGAGCAGCAGCGCTTCCTGTTCGAGACCGCGCCCACTGACTGGGACCGCCGCGCGCTCACCCGCATCATGATCGAGGAGATGCGCCATGGCTGGCAGATGTGCGCGCTGCTGATCGAGCACTTCGGCTCGACCGGCAAGGTGGAGGCGCAAAAGATGCTGGAGCGCCGCGCCTTCGAGAACCGGCGCCTGCTCAACGCCTTCAACGAAGAAGTGGACAACTGGATGGACCTGTTCGCCTACACCGACTTCGTCGATCGCGACGGCAAGTTCCAGCTCCAGATGCTGAAGTACTCGGGGTTCGCGCCGCTCGGGCGCTCGATGTCCTACATGCTGCGCGAGGAGGCCTTCCACATGGGCACGGGCGACAGCGGCCTGCGCCGCGTGGTCGACGCCGGGGTCGTGCCCCCCTGGCTCATCCAGAAGTATCTCAACAAGTGGATCTCGGAATCGTACGACCTGTTCGGCACCGACCACTCGTCCTCGGCGCACTGGGCTTACGTGTGGGGGATCAAGGGACGCTACGACGAGCCCAGGAACCAGCAGCAGCCTGACCTCGACGACATGAACGACTACAACCGCCACCTTTATCACGATGAGGTCGCCGGCCTGGTGGCACACTTCAACAATGGGTTGAAGCCGGACGCGCCGCGACTGTACGCACCGGACATCCGCTTCAACCGCACCATCGGCCGCTGGGCGGCGAAGAAGCACCATCCGCAGACCGGCGAGCCGCTGGACGAGAACGCGTACAACCAGCAAGTGAGCGAATGGCTTCCCACCGCGGCCGACAAGAAGCTGCTCAAGGAGACCCTGGCCAACGAGAAGAAGTGGATCACTCCGCGCACCGGCGCCCGCGATCCCTTCGAGACCATCGCCGAGCCGCGCAAGGCGGCGATTAATGTTCCTTGATTAAGGTTTGTCATCCCGAGCGAGGGCCGCGCTGTTTGCGGCCCGAGTCGAGGGACCTTGCGGTTGCTTTTGCCGATGACCGACGACCTGACCATGACCGCGCCCGCCATCCCCGAAACCCGAGCCACCTACACGCTCGGCGAACTCATGGTCGCCGCCGCCGCCCGCGAGATCCGCGACGGCGAGGTGGTCTTTGTCGGCATGCGCCTGCCCATGATCGCCTTTGTCGTGGCTAAGAAGACGCACGCGCCTGGCGCCATCGGCCTGTTCGAGAACGGGGTTATCCGCTCCACACCCTCGCCCGAGCTGATCTACACCATGGCCGATCCGCCAAATCTGCTCGGCGCCACGCAGACAGCGGACATGCTCACGGTCATGTCGTTCTTGCACTCCGGCCGCGCCAACCTCGGATTTCTCGGCGCAGCAGAAGTCGATCGCTTCGGCAACTTGAACACGACCCAGGTGCAAGGGTCAAAGGGGCTCACTCGTCTCCCTGGCTCCGGCGGCGCCTGCGACATCGCCTCGCTCGCGCACCGCTTCGTTGTCTTGCTCGAGCACTCGCGCCATCGTTTGCCCGAGCGCGTGTCGTTCATCACCAGCCCAGGCAATGGCGACGGCCGCGGGTGGCGCCAGCGCGTCGGCCTGCCGCGCGGCGGCCCGGCAGCGGTGATCACCACCAAGGCGGTGTTGCGCTTCGGCGAGGACGGCGAGGCTTATCTGGACACGATCCATCCCGGCATAACGCGCGACGATGTGCTCGCCAACACCGGCTGGGAGCTGGGCGTCTCGCCCGACGTGCGCGAGACGACGCTTCCTAGCGCTGCCGAGCTGAAGGCCATCCGGGAATACGACAAGGAAGGGTTCTGGACGAGTTGACCGCGCATTCGCCACAAACCGACTTTGCCAAGATCAGGCTCGAGCTCGCGCCCCCGGTGGCGCGTCTGACGCTCGCTAACCCGCCGGTCAACGTGATCGACTTCCCGATGATGGACGAACTTGTCGCTGCCCTGGAACAGGTCGAGCAACGCCCGGACATCTCCATCATCGTGCTGGCCGGCTCCGAGCGCGCCTTTTCCGTTGGCGTGGACGTCAAGGCGCACACGCCCGACAAGGTTCCCGAGATGCTCGGCAAGTTTCACTCCGTGATCCGTTCGCTGCTGGCGACCCGGAAGCTGACCATCGCCGCCGTCCGCGGCAACTGTCTGGGCGGGGGCGCAGAGCTGGCGCTCGTCTGCGACTTGGTTTACACGTCAACCGCCGCCACCTGGGGCTTCCCGGAGATCACGTTGGCCTGCTTCCCGCCCGTGGCCGCGGTCGCGCTCTCGGCCGTCGTGGGACAGAAGCGCGCCGCCGACCTGGTGCTCACCGGCCGCACCTTCAAGGGCGACGAAGCCGCGGCCATGGGCTTGGCCAATGCCGCCATCGCCGACGTCGAAGCCGAAGTTCAAAAGGCCATCGTGCGTGCCTCGAAGCTCAGTCGCGCGGCCCTGGTGATGGCCAAGAAAGCGTTCTACGCCTGGGACGCCATCCACTTGGACAAAGGCCTGGCCCGCGCCGAGAAGATCTACATCGACGAACTGATGGCCAGTGAGGACGCGAAGGAGGGCATTCAAGCGTTCATCGAAAAGCGCCCGCCGGTGTGGAAGGGAAAATGACAGTGCAGATCAGAATATCGTACCGCCCATACCTGTCACCCCGAGCGAGCGCTTCAGCGCGAGTCGAGGGGCAAGGTCTCTGAGCCATGTGGGACCGCCGCTATTACGTTTACATCATCGCCAACGCTACTCGCATTCTGTACACCGGCATAACCAACAATCTTGTCCGGCGGGTGTGGGAGCACAAGACGAAACAAACCGACGGATTTACCAGCCATTTCCATGTGTGCCGCCTGGTGTATTACGAGAGCTTCGATGACGCTGCGCAAGGCGATCGCTCGCGAGAAGCAGATCAAGCGCTGGCGTCGCGAAAAGAAGATTTGGCTGATTGAGCGGGTGAACCGAAATTGGAAAGATTTGAGCGATGGATGGTATCCGGATCTCACGGGGCATCCAACGGCATTGCCCCTCGGCTCGCGCTGAAGCGCTCGCTCGGGGTGACAGATGAGAGTGGTGTGGAAGACGTGAAGAGCAGCAACGGCGTTGCCCCTCGACTGGCGCTGAAGTGCTCGCTTGGGGTGACAGGTAATAAATGAGCAAGCAAACCACAATGCGCTCCGCCATCGCCGAACTGGTTCCCGACGGCGCCTCGGTCGCCCTCGGCCTGCAGATGGAGCAGATGATCCCCTTCGCCGCCGGGCACGAGATCATCCGCCAGAAGCGGCGCGGGCTCACGCTTATCGGGCCGATCTCGGACATTCTCTTCGACCAGCTCATCGGCGCCGGATGCGCAGAGCGCGTGATTGCCGCCTGGGTGGGCAACGTCATGATGGGCTCGGCTTACAACTTCCGGCGAGCAGCCGAATCCGGCCAGCTCAGGATCACGAACCTGACCAACTTCGCCGTCGCGCTTGCACTCCAGGCCGGCGCCATGGGCGTACCCTTCCTGCCCACGCGCAGCGCGCTGGGCAGCGATCTAGCGAAAGAGAACGAGTTCTTCACCGAGTTCCAATCGCCATTCACCGGCGAGAAGATGCATGCGGTCAAGGCCCTGGTGCCGGATGTGACCATTGTCCACGTGCAGCGCGCCGACCGCGAGGGCAACGCGCACTGCTGGGGCGGCTTCGGGGTGATGCTGGAGGGCGTGCGCGCGGCGGAGAAGGTCATCGTCGTGGCCGAGGAGATCGTCGAGCCCGAGGTCATCTCGAGCGACCCGAACCGCACCGTCATCCCCGGGTTTCTGGTCGAGGCGGTGGTCGAGTGCCCGTGGGGTGCACATCCTTCACCGGTGCAGGGCTATTACAGCCGCGACAATGCGTACTTCCGCCAGTATCACGAGCAGACTAAGACCCCGGCGGATTTTGCCGCGTGGCAGGCGCGTTGGGTGGACGGTGTGACGGACCGCCGCGAGTATTCGAATTTGCTCGGCGCTTGCCGTCAGGAAGAACTGACGGTGAAGAAGCACGCCTACGCCGCGCCGGCGGATTTTGGATATTGAAACAATTCTTAACCACAGAGGACACAGAGGTACACGGAGGAATTCCGGCCAAGAGCCAAAAGCTAAAAGGTAAGAGCGGAGAGCTAAGAGCGCACCGTGAAGAAAGAACTAGTCGAACTCAAAATCAACGGCCGCAGGCACGAGCTCGCCATCGAGCCCAGCAAGCTGCTGCTCGACGTCTTGCGCCAGGACTTGGACCTCACCGGATCGAAGCGCGGCTGCGACGACTCTTCCTGCGGCGCCTGCACCGTGCTGGTGGACGGCGTGCCCATGATGTCCTGCACGCTGCTCGCGGCCAGTTGCGAGGGCCAGGAGGTCACCACCGTTGAAGGCGTGGCCGAGCACGGCGCGCTGGCCGCCATCCAGAGGGCGTATGGTGATTGGGGCGGCGCCCAGTGCGGCTACTGCACGCCCGGCTTCATGATGACGGTGAAGGCGCTGCTGGCCGCCAATCCCGATCCCACGGAAGACGAGATCCGTTATGCCCTCAGCGGCAATCTCTGCCGCTGCACGGGATATAGCCAGATGTACGAGGCCGTGAGAGCAGCCATTCAGGCAGAGCAGAAAGGCAGGGAGCAGGGAGTAGGAAGCAGGAACCCAAGCTAACAGCTAACAGCTAACAGCCAAGAGCTAAAAGCCAAGAGCTAAAAGCCAAGGCAAATGAGCGACTTCTCGATTATCGGCAAACGTATCGCCATGGTGGACGCCGCGGGAAAAACCACGGGCGCTGGGAAGTACACTGACGACCTCACGCTCCCCGGCATGCTCATCGGCAAGATCCTGCACTCGCCCTATCCACACGCGCGCATCAAGCGCATTGACGCGAGCCGCGCGCTGGCGCTCGAGGGCGTGGTCGCGGTGGTCACCGGCCAGGACGCACCCAACAAGTACGGCATCCTGCCCGTCGGCCACGACGAGACCGCGCTGGCCGTGGACAGGGTCCGCTACGTAGGCGACAACGTGGCCTGCGTCGCTGCGGTGGACGAGACCACCGCCGAGAAAGCGTTGGAGCTGATCGAGGTCGAATACGAGCCGCTGCCCGCGTACTTCGATCCCGAAGAGTCGATGAAGGCGGAGCGAGACCTCATCCACGAGAACCGTCCGCACAACCTCGAGAAGGACTACCACCACGTCTTCGGCGACCCTGAGAAGGGCTTCGCCGAGGCCGACTGCATCCGCGAGTCGCGCTACATCGCCAACGAAGTCACGCACGCCGCCATGGAGCCGCACTCCACGCTGGCGGCGTTCGAACTCGATCCGTACTCGGGCGCGCTTGGCCGGCTGACGGTGTGGTCTTCGACCCAGGTTCCTTACTACCTGCAGCACAAGCTCTCGCTTGTCCTCGAGATGCCCATGTCGCAGATCCGCGTGATCAAGCCACTGGTGGGAGGCGGCTTCGGCGGCAAGAGCGAGGTCATCCCGCTGGAGATCATCGCTGCCGTCGCCGCGCGCGCCGCCAAGGCGCCGGTGAAGATCACCTACACGCGCGAGGAAGTTTTCTGGGCGCACCGCGGACGTCCGCGCACCATCATGGACATGAAGATCGGCGCGAAGCGAGACGGCCGCCTCACTGCGGTCGCGGCGCGCGTGGTGCAAGACGGCGGCGCCTACTGCTCCTACGGCGTGGTCACCATCCTTTATTCTGGCGCGCTGCTGGGCGCGATCTACGACATCCTTAACGTGCGCTGGGATGGCTATCGCGTGCTGACCAATAAGCCGGCGTGCGGCGCCATGCGCGGCCACGGCACCGTCAACGTGCGCTTCGCCTTCGAGTCGCAACTGGACGAGATCGCCGCCGAGATCGCGCTCGACCCCGCCGAGATTCGCCGCATCAACCTGCTCCAGCCGCCGTGCATCACGGTCAACAACCTGCGCGTCACCAGCTACGGCCTGCCGGAGTGCATCGAGAAGGTGGTGGAGCGCTCGGGATGGCGCGAGCGCAGAGGCAAATTGCCCCGCGGACGCGGGCTCGGCATCGGTTGCTCGCACTACGTCTCCGGCGCGGCCAATTCCATCATCCGCTCCGACATGCCGCACTCGACGGTGAACATCAAGATCGACCGCGACGGCGGCGTGGTGGTGTACACCGGTGCGTCCGAAATCGGCCAGGGCTCCGACACCATGACCGCGCAGATCGCCGCCGAAGTGCTGGGCTGCACCTTGCAGCGCGTGAAGATCGTCGCCGCCGATACTGATCTGACGCCCATTGATATCGGCTCCTACTCCAGCCGCGTCACCTTCATGGCGGGCAACGCTACCCTGCGCGCCGCCGAAGAGGTGAAGAAGCAGATCGCCTCCGCCGCCGCGCGCAAGATGAACTGCGTTCCCGAGGACCTCGTCTTTCGCGATGACCTGGTGTTCAAGCGCGGCTCCTCTGTGTCCTCCGTGCCTTCGGGGGTTGATTCCGTCGTCGCCGGCCGCGTTGAAGGCCAGATCCTGCGCGGCTCGCTGCAGCAGAAGCGCAAAGAAGAAGTCCCGAAGGACTGGATGACGTTCGAGGAAGCCGTGGTCGCCGCCATCGACTTCCACGGCGCGCTCACCGGCACCGGCTCTTATGCGCCTCCGCCTGAGTCTCGCGGCGGCAGCTTCAAGGGCGCCGGCGTGGGCCCGTCGCCGTCGTATTCGTACTCGGCTCAGGTGGCCGATGTGAGCGTAGACGAGGAGACCGGCGAAGTCACCGTGCACAAGGTCTGGGCGGCGCACGATTGCGGGCGCGCGCTCAATCCCGTCGCCGTCGAAGGCCAGATCATCGGCTCGGTGTGGATGGGTCTCGGCCAGGCGCTCGAGGAAGAGATGGTGTGGAAGGACGGCCTGCTGATGAACCCCGGCCTGCTCGAGTACCGCTCGCCGTCCGCCGTCGAGTCGCCGGAGATCGAGCCCATCATCGTCGAGAGCATCGATCCCGAAGGCCCGTTCGGCGCCAAGGAGTGCAGCGAAGGCTCGCTCGCGGCCACGATACCGGCCATCGCCAACGCCATCTACGATGCGGTCGGCATCCGCTTGCGCGAAGTGCCGTTCACACCCGAGCGTGTGCTGGCCGCTATCCGCGCTCGCGACGCTGCCGCGAAGAAGCTCGACCTGACTGAAGGCGTTGATCCCACCGCTCCCACGCGTTTCCGCGAGCACGGCGGTGCGCTGTGGTTCAGAGGCAAGGGTCCGAAGCGGCATGAACTCGATCCGGCGCGGCGCGCTGAGCAGCTTGCGGGAGGTGACGATTGAGCCTCCCGGATTTCAAACTGCTGCGCCCGCGCAGCCTCGCCGAGGCGGTCGAACTCCTCGGTAAACACGTCGATGTGCAGATCGTTGCCGGCGGTACCGACCTCATCCCCTCGCTGAAGCAGCGCCTGTTCATCCCCGCCTATGTGATCGACATCCGCCGCATCGCCGAACTGCGGGGCATCCGCGTCATTCCGGGGCAGGGAACGGAGATCGGCGCGCTCACCACGCTCACCGAGATCGAACACTCTGACCTCATCCGCCGCGACTATCCCGTGCTGCAAGAAGCCGCGAAGACGGTGGCCTCGCCCATCCTGCGCAACATGGGCACGCTCGGCGGCAACATCTGCCTGGACACGCGCTGTCTCTGGTACAACCAGTCGCTCACCTGGCGCACCTCCTGCGGGTTCTGCATCAAGAAGGACGGCGACCTCTGCCACGTCGCGCCCGGCGGCACGAAGTGCTGGGCGGTCTTTTCCGGCGACACACCTCCGGCGCTGCTCTGCCTCGATGCCGAACTGGAGATCGCCGGCCCCGCGGGTACGCGGCGCCTCGCGCTGCGCGACTTCTACACCAACCTCGGCGACGCCCGCATGAAGCTCGCCAGGAACGAGATGGTCTCGCGCGTCTTCTTGCCGGAACGCACCGCGGGATACCGTGGCGTGTACCGCAAGCTGCGCCTGCGCGGCTCCATCGATTACCCGCTGGCCGGCGTCGCCGTCGCCCTCAAGCGCTCCAACGGACACGTGGAAGATGCCCGCGTGGCCATCACCGCCGTCAATCCCGCACCGCTCGTAGTCCGCGGCGTGGAGAAGGAAATGGTCGGGAAGTCGGTTACCGAAGAGATTGCCGCGGCGGTCGGCGAACTCGCCGCCCGCACCGCCAAGCCCTTGACGACGTCGGCGCTCACGCCCGAATATCGGCGGGAGATGATCAGAGTCTTCGCTAAGCGGGCCGTGCTGGAAGCGGGGACCAAATAAAACCGCCGAGACGCCGAGGCCGCAGAGAAGAACGTGGTAACGTGGACGTGCCAACGAACGCCGACTAGCGACTAATTCCTAACGACCAACGACCGACGACCGCCTTGCTCACCGACTGCCACATCCACATTCAGCCCATGGAGATGTTCAACCCGGGCGCGCTGGCCGCAATGAAGCGCAAGCGGCCCAACTTCGACCAGATTTCGGAATTCTGCCGCTCGCCTAAGGCATTCCTCAAGCACCTCGACGCCTGCGGCATCGACCGCGCCGTGCTCATTAACTATGTAGCGCCCGAGGTCATCGGCTTCACCCCCGAGGTCAACGCCTTCATCGCCAACTACGTCAAGGAAGACCCGCGCCGCCTGATCCCGTGCGGCAGCCTGCATCCCCGCCACAGCACCAACTTCATGGCCGACATGGACCATATTCTCCGTCTCGGCATCCGCATGATCAAGGTCCACCCGCCACACCAGTTGTTCTATCCCAACGACTACCTGCACGGCGTCAAGGAGCTGGAGATCCTCTATCGCGCTGCCGAAGCCAACGGCGTGCCATTGATGGTCCACACCGGGACTTCGATCTTCCCGGGCGCGCGCAACAAGTTCGGCGACCCGATCTACGTGGATGATGTGGCCGTCGATTTCCCGCGTCTGAAGATCCTGCTGGCGCACGGCGGCCGTCCGCTGTGGATGAACACCGCGTTCTTCCTGGTGCGCCGCCACCCCAACGTCCATCTCGATATCAGCGGCATCCCACCCAAGGCGCTGCTGAAGTATTTTCCGCGCCTGGAGGAGATTGCGGCCAAGACCGTGTTCGGCACCGACTGGCCCGGGCCCGGCGTCCCCGACATCAAGCGGAACCTCGACGACTTCCGGGCGCTGCCGCTCTCCGATAGCGCGAAAGAGCAGATCCTCACGAAGACGGCGCTGACGCTCTGGCCGGCGTAATCAGGCTCGTCTTTCCGGGACTGATTTTGCGGCCCGCCGCCGCATTGATTAGGAAGTGTCATGCCGAGCGCAGCGAGGCATCTGTGTATTTATTGAAAAGGAAAAAAGCATAGATTCCTCGCGCCCGCTCGGTCGCTGTGCTCCTTCGCGCGGCTCGGAATGACACTTTGAGCTTCCGCGGGTTTAGGCTCGCATCCCGATGACCCGATGCCGCAGCCCAATAAGAAAGGGGAGCTTCCGCTCCCCAACGTGAAACGTGAAACCTGAAACGTGAACCCTACTCCCCCGCCACGCCCGCACTGCTCATCATCACCGGACGGTTAAGTTCCAGGAAGATCTCGGTTCCGGCCGGCAGTTCGGCGGAGTGTTTTTTCGTCAGCCAATGGGCGGCGACGACGCCGAAGCCCAGGCCTCCGCCGAGGAACAAGCCTTTGGCTCCGGCCGCCAGGGTGCCGATCACGGCTCCCGTACCGGCGCCCGCGACCAGTTCGGCGGTGTCGCGCCTGGTGCGTCCGGCGCCATGGATCCTGCCTTCATCATCCACCGTGGTGCGGGACGACTTGGCGGTGTCCACCACCGAAGCGGTGATGATGTACTCGTTCCCGTTCGGCATGACGATGCGGTCCGGCAGCAGCGCGATGGTGGGTGTGCCCGCGATCCGCCGGGGCTCGCTGAGTTTGGTCACCCGGCCGGTCACGGAAGCGCCCACCGGCACCATGGTCTGGCCGTTGACCACCACCGCCTCGGTCACTCGCCCAGTGAATACATCGCCCACCTTGCTTCTGTAGGTCGAAAGTGGTGTCTCCAGTTTCAGGCGCAGGCCGGTTCCCGCCGGCAACGACGCGCCCTGTTGCGCCACGGCGGCTGCTGCCAGCAGCAGCATCGTCAACGTAACGCCCAAGCTTCTCTTCATCAGTTCCTCCTCGGTCCTCGACAATTGGTTAATGACTCAATGGATCAATGAGTCAATCGCTCAATCCCGCCGCTTCGTTCAGCGCTCGCAGTATGCTTCCCACATCCGCCCGGTCTTTCTGGTCGGAGCTGACGTACACGAACTGCAAGATGCCCTTGCGGTCCACGACGAAGGTGGCTGGCCGTGCGATGTTGAAGGCATCATGCGCCAGCCGGTGATAGATGCCATAAGCCTTGGTGACCGCGCGGTCTTGGTCCAGCAGGAAGGGAAAGCTGATGGGATGCTCGGCCAGATACTTCTCCGGCTTGAACAAGCCGCCGCGCTTCTCGGCCGCGATGTACAACAGGCTGCCCGCCCGCTCGATCTCGTCTTGGTGTGGCTCCAACTGGGCCATGCGCTTGACGCAATTCGGTCACCAAGTCCCTCGCAGGAACTCCAGAATCACCGGACCGCGCGCCAGCACCTGGGGGAGGGAATAAACCTCGCTGCGATTGGCCGCCGCGAGCGTGAATTCCGGCGCCCGGTCGCCGATCCTCAGAGTTTGCGAGGAACCCGGCATCCAAGCCCGACTCTAAGCCAGCCGGAGATGCCGGACAAATGCGAAACCAGAGCGGGAACCAGCGTAGGCACGTGAACAGTCGGCTTCGCGAAGCAACAGGCAAGCAGATCAGTGTGGGGCGGGCGGCTCGCCCGCCAGGCTTCGGGGGTGCACTATAATCGCGAGTCGCGATCAGCACGACTCCACCATAGGTGTCATACCGCGACCACGTGAGGAACTTATGATCAACACCAGCATTGGCGAGATTCGCGCCCGCGAGATCCTCGATTCCCGCGGCAATCCTACGGTCGAAGCCGAGGTTTACCTGGCTGACGGCAGCATGGGACGCGCCGCCGTTCCCAGCGGCGCTTCCACCGGCGAGCACGAAGCGGTGGAACTGCGCGATGGCGACGAAGCCCGCTACCAGGGCAAGGGCGTGCTCAAGGCGGTGGAGAACGTCAACCGCGAGATCGCCGACGCGCTCGCCGGCATGGACGCCTCCGACCAGCGCGCGCTCGACGACAAGATGATCGAGCTCGACGGCACCGAGAACAAGGGACGCCTGGGCGCCAACGCCATCCTCGCCGTCTCCATGGCGGCGGCGCGCGCCAGCGCCCAATCGCTCAAGCTGCCGCTCTACCGCTATCTCGGCGGGGGCGGCGCTAACGTGCTGCCGGTGCCTATGATGAACATCCTCAACGGCGGCGCGCACGCCGACAACAACGTGGACTTCCAGGAATTCATGGCCATGCCGGTGGGCGCGTCATCGTTCGCCGAAGCGCTGCGCTGGGGCGCCGAAGTCTTCCACACTCTCAAAGGCGTGCTCAAGAAGCGCGGATACAACACCGCCGTGGGCGACGAAGGCGGCTTCGCCCCCTCGCTCAAATCAAACGTCGAGGCCATCGAGGTCATTCTCGAAGCCATCCAGAAGGCCGGCTATCGCCCCGGCGACGACATTGCCATCGCCCTCGATCCCGCCGCCAGCGAGTTCTATCAGGATGGCAAATACGTTTTCAAGAAGTCGGACAAGTCGGCGAAGAGCTCCGACGATATGGTGCGCTTTTGGAGTAAATGGGCGAGGGACTATCCCATTGTTTCGCTGGAGGACGGATTGTCGGAGGAAGATTGGGACGGTTGGCAGAACCTGACCAAAGAGCTTGGCGGCAGAATTCAGCTTGTCGGCGACGACATTTTCGTCACCAATATCCGAATCTTCGGCGAAGGGATCGAAAAGGGAATCGCCAATTCGATTCTGATCAAGCTCAACCAGATCGGCACCGTCAGCGAGACGCTGGACGCCATCGCGCTCGCCCGCCGCAACGGCTACACCAGCGTGATCTCCCATCGCTCGGGCGAGACCGAGGACACCTTCATCGCCGACCTCGCCGTGGCCACCGGCGCCGGGCAGATCAAGACCGGCTCTGCCTCGCGCACCGACCGCATCGCCAAATACAACCAGTTGCTGCGCATCGAGGAGGAGCTGGGCTCTGGCGCCCGCTTCCTCGGACTCAAGGCGCTGAACTACCACGGCGAGCTGGTAACGAGGGTCGAAGCCTGAGCGAACGCGAGCCATGTCTAGACCCAAACCTCTCGTCCTCATCATCCTCGACGGCTGGGGATACGCGCCGCCCTCGAACGCCAACGCCATCTCGTTGGCGCGCAAGCCCACCTACGACCAGCTTCTGCGCGAGTATCCCAACACCCTCATCCACACCAGCGGGCGCTACGTCGGGCTGCCCGATGGGCAGATGGGCAACAGCGAGGTTGGCCACCTCAATATCGGCGCCGGCCGCATCGTGTACATGGACATCACCCGCATCGACTCGATGATCGAGAACGGGGAGTTCTTCTCCAACCCCGAGCTGCTGGCGGCGATGAAGCACGCGCGCTCGGGTGGCCGCCGCCTGCACCTCTTCGGACTGCTCTCTGACGGCGGCGTGCACTCTTCGCTAGAGCACCTCTACGCGCTCTTGCGCATGGCCAGGCAAAACGGCGTGGAACGCGTCTTCGTCCACTGCTTCATGGACGGCCGCGACACCTTGCCCACTTCCGGCGCCGGCTACATCGAGCAGCTCCAGCAGAAGATGCGCGAGTACGGCGTGGGCAGGATCGCTTCGGTCGAAGGCCGCTACTATGCCATGGACCGCGATCGCCGCTGGGAGCGCATCGAGAAGGCCTTCGCCGCAATGGTCGAAGGCAGAGGCGAGGCCGGCACTTACATCGACCCGGTGCAGGGCGTGAAGGACTCCTACAACAAGGGCGTCACCGACGAGTTCATCCTACCTTTCGTCTGCGTGGACAACCGCGGCGAAACGCTGGCCCGCATACGCGACGAGGATGCCTGCATCAACTTCAACTTCCGCGCCGACCGCGCCCGCCAGATTACCCGCGCGCTGGCCCGCAAGAGCCATCTTTCGGCGCAGGACGGCCGCGAGCTGCCCGGCGGCGAGGATCTCGACCGCATCATTCCCCGCGAGCGCGTCCCCGCCAGCCTGCACTACCTGTGCATGACCCGCTACGACAAGCAGTTCATTCTGCCGTACGTGGTACCGCCGGAATCGCTCTCCAACATTCTGGCCAACGTGATGGCCAGCCTGCATATGCGCAACCTGCGGGTGGCCGAGACCGAGAAGTACGCACACGTCACCTACTTCTTCAATGGCGGCGTGGAGCAGCCGTTCCTCGGCGAAGAGCGCATTCTCGTGCCTTCGCCCAAGGTGGCGACGTATGACCTGAAACCGGAGATGTCGGCCAGCGGCATCGCCGACGCCGTGGTCAAGGCGGTGAACGACACCGCCTTCGACGTGATCGTGGTGAACTTCGCCAACGCCGACATGGTGGGCCACTCCGGCAAGATTCCGCCGACCATCCAGGCGGTCGAAACCGTGGACGCCTGCCTCGGCCGCATCTACAGCGCGGTGCGCCGGAAGGGCGCCGCCATGATCGTAACCGCCGACCACGGCAACGCCGAGATGATGATCGATCCCTCGACCGGCGGCCCGCATACCGCGCACACGACCAATCCGGTGCCACTTATCATCGTCAGCGATCAGGACAAGAAGTTTGGCCTCCGCCCAAACGGCGCCCTGCAAGACATTTCGCCGACGGTGCTCGGTCTGCTGGGAATTCCGCAACCGAAAGAGATGACAGGCCACGACCTGCGGGTCATGGCATCGGGTGATCGGGTGGTCGGGCCATCGGGAGATTGACCCGATGCTGCAATGAAATTACTCATTCTCATTCATCATCCCTTCGTTCTCTGGAGCGCGCCCGAGTGGCTGGCCGAGCGCGTCCAGCGCGATTTCCCGCAGATCGAGGTGGATCACCGCGATACCTACGACCAGGTCGAAGACCACATCCGCGACGCCGAGATTTTCTTCGGCTGGTCGCTGCGTGGCGATCAGTTCCGCGTCGCGAAGAAGCTGCGCTGGATCCACTCCACCTCCGCGGCTGTCCACCAGCTCATGTCGCCGGAACTGCGCGCCAGCGACGTGGTCGTCACCAACGCTCGCTCCGTCCACGGGCCGGTGGTCGCCGAGCACGCCATGGCGCTCATGTTCGCTCTGGCCAAGTGTCTGCCGGCGGCGGTGCGCAATCAGCAGCAGCACGTGTGGGCGCAGGAGCAGATCGCCTACCATCATCCGCACCCGACGGAACTCGCCGGCTCGACCCTGGGCCTCATCGGCTACGGCTCGATCGGCACGGAGGTCGCCCGTCACGCTGTCGCTTTGGGGATGCGGGTCCTCGTCGTCCGCCAACATCCCGACAGGAAAAACAACGCCCTGTCATCCCAAGCGAGCG
>JAHFUA010000047.1 GCA_023265315.1 Acidobacteriota bacterium
TTTCCTAAACCGCGTGTCGGCAGTTCGAGTCTGCCCAGGGCCTCCATTCGTTCTCCAAAGCTCGTGGCTTGGCAGTTCTGAATCCGCGGGGCTGTTCTTTGCTCTGCGTCGTGCGGCATTCATTGAGCGAAAAACCTCCTGCTTACTTGCCCAGCACCAGCACGACGAATGTGTTGGGCACGATGGCGGGACGTGGACGCGGCTGTCCGGGAGCGGCGGGGGGCATGGGCGCGTAGTCCGCGGTCGCGAGATAGACCTGGTGGGTGGCGGGATCAAGGGCCATGGTACGCGCCCCGCGCTGCGTAGGCACGTTGTCCAGGACAGTGAATTTGTCGGGCGCATCTTCGTGGACCACGGTCAGTGTGCCCTCGCCATTGGAGGCGTAGGCGTACTGCAACCCAGGATCGAAGGCGGCGGCATCGACGCCACCTCCGATGGGCAGGGTAGAGATCACCTTGCCACTATCGGCATCGAGCACCGCCATCAGCTTGTTGCTGCAGCCGGCGAACAGACGACGGTGCTCGGGATCGAGGGCCAGTCCGGTCGGTTCTGCGCAGGGCGCGAGCGGCCAGCGCGCCACTACCTCCAGCTTGCGGGAATCGAGCACCACCTCCTGGCTCTTGTCCTCGAGGTTGACGTAGATACGCCCGCGGCCATCGGCGACGGCAAACTCCGGCTTGCCTCCCAGCGGCACCGTGCCGGCGACCTTTCCCGTGGCGGCATCGATGGCGGTAGCGTCAGCCGACCGGCCGTTCATGGCAAACACACGCTTGCTGGCGGGATCGTAGACGATGGCGTCAGGATTCTGTCCGGTGCTGACGTGGCCAATGGTGGCGAGCGTCTTGAGGTCGAAGATCGTGACCGTACCGGCGCGGCCGTTGCTGGTGAAGCCCCGGCCGAGTTCCGGCGCCAGAGCCACACCGTGCACGCCGGCGGTGTCGGGGATGTCGCCCACAACCTTGCCGCTGGCGGGATCGAGCACGATGACGTGGGTGGCGCGCGCGATGTAGAGCCGCCCCGAACCGGGGTCGAAGGTCAGGTAGTCCCAGCCGCCCTCGCCTCCCAGGGGAATCTTCTTGAGGAGACGATATCCGGAAGCGGCCAGGATCGCGGTCGAGCTCAGCAGCAGCAACCAGGGCAGAAGCGAACGCAGGTGAAGTCTCATGGCCTTCGGCCTTCGCGGGTAGAGTGGAGCGGGATGTTAGCCGCGCGGCGGCGAGGGCGTCAACTGGAGGCGTTTTCCGCGCGGCGGGCATGGCGTCATGGGCCGCTGACCCTGATGTTGGCCAAAGGCCGCATTTGGGGCGGGGCGGCGCGGGAGCCGCGCCGATCAGTGTACGTTAACGCCACAGTGCAGCGCCTGCCATTCGCGCAGTTCCCGCACCTCGCGCGCCAGCAGGTCGGCGGCCTGGAAGCAGAGGTCGTGGCGCCGGCGGACCAATTGCAGCGCCCTTTCCCGGTCCACGAAACCGAAAACGCACTCCTCCAGGGCTTCCGCGGTCAGGCTGTAAGGCTGGCCAGAGAACAGCGCCGGCAGGCCCAACACGTATCCCGGCCCGACGGTGCGGTAGGGCAGCCGGGTGTGGCCGTCGTGCGAGCAGGCGGAGAGGCGGGCCTGGCCGCGGCGCATTACCAGGACACCCTCTCCCGGCTGGCCTTGCTGGAAGAGGATCCCGCCCGGAGGGCAGCTATGCGAGCTGGCGATGGCGTCCAGCGCCTTTGCCAACTCACGGACGGCGTCGGCATGGATGTCGTAATCCCGCATCGAGGTACGAATCCCCCCAGTTTCGCACCAATACTCCTCCCAGTTCGCACGCATAGCAGTGATGCAAATCACAGCAGTTGGTGACGTCACCCGGCAGGCTGTGCGATTACAAGACTTTACCTTCCCTTGACGCAATCTTTACCCGCGCCCGCGGCCGTCTGGGTTACTACAGTCAGGGTCCAGACAAGTCATGAACTCGCTCTTCGAAGTCGTGCTTTGGGGTGCGCCGGCGGTGCTGTTGAGCTGGGGATTGCTGCTGGCGCTGGCTTGCGTGGTGGTCTTCCGCGACGACCGCTCGCCACGCGAAAAACCTCCGCGCTCTGGGGCAGCCGGAGCCGGGGCGTGAACCGCCTGGGCATAAACGGAGGCAGGGCTGTGCCAGCCAAAAAGAACCCATTGCGGGCTGCGTGGATTGTGGGGCGCGACATGGTCAACTTCGCAGCCTGTGTGCTAGCCGGCAACCCGCCTCAGCTCTCGGTCATCGTGACGTCTGCAACTCTGGGTTTGCTGCTGGGCCTGCTACCCATGCGGCCAGCCTGGAGGCTGTGGCTGGATTAAGCTCGCGCCCCGGATTGGAGTTCTGCCATGTCGCGCATTCTCTGCATCGATCCCGATGCCGGCCGGGCCGAAGAGCCGGTTGAAGTGCTCCGCTCCGCCGGCTATGAAGTCATGCTGGCCTTCAGCCCGGAAGTCGGAATGGCGCTGGTGCGGCTGTTCCCGCCGGACATCGTGCTGCTCGATTCCGATCTTGCCGAACCGCTGGTGCCGCAGATACGCCAGGCGTGTCCCGCGGCGCCGGTGGTGTTGACCGGAGAGAAGCCGGTCTCGGTGGAAGATTTGCAGTGGCTGGCCAGCGATCATCACACCAGCATGCAAGCCCGGGACGCCCGCCACCTGCCGCACTGAGCTATCGGCCATCTCGCGATATGGCTATGCTGCGTTTGGAGCGAACTGTCGCCAAGACCCTCGCGGCACAGCAACCGTGAACCGCTAACGACAAAAGAGCCCAAGCCGTTTGGCTGGGGCTCTTCGAAGGACGCGCAGGTGAGTGGCTACGCGGCCGCGGTGGCGGCTTCGTCGAGGATCTTGGCCGCTTTGGCAATGTCCGCAACCCCGCAGATGAGCAGCGGATGGTTGGTCCCCGGCTCGATCCCGACGTAAGCGTAGTCGATGTTGATGTTGGCTTCGCCCAGCCGTGACGCCACCCGGGCCAGTTCACCCGGCTGATGCGTCAGCCTGGTCTGCGCCACCTGAGTTTCGGTGTAGGTCATGCGCTGGCCATCTAAAACCGTTTTAGTGGTGGTGGGGTTGTCCCCCACGAAGCGGACGGTGCTCTTGCCCTGGTTGGGGAAGGACTGGAAGGCCAGGATGTTCACTCCCTTGTCAGCCAAAGTCCGGCACAACTTTCCCAGCGTGCCAGGCCGGTCTTCCATCTGGATGGTGAATTCGCGTGTGGTTGGCATCAAGTCACCTCCATCTGTTTGGGGCACATGAGCAGGTACTTGCGACCCCAAACAAGGAAATGCTACTCCCGCTGGCGGAAGCTTTCAAATCCTGTTGTCGAAACCGGCGCTCTCGGAAATGTCAATGGGAAGCTGGAGCGAGACTGGTCAGCGCGACGCGGCGGCGCGGCATAACTTGGCGACCAGCCAGATCAGCACGCCAATGCCGAGGACTTCCAGCGGCCCCGGCGGAAAGAGCACGAGACGGGTGATCTCGGCGGAATGGTGGGCGACGGCGTAGGCCGTCCAGATGATCCCTCCACCGGCGACCACGCTGCCGATCTGTTCCGCCCTGCGGATGGCGACGCTCTGCTTGCCGGCGCTGGAGTGGAGGTGAACCGGCGCGTAGGCGACCGGCGTCGGCTGATAGTAGCCTTCACGTTCCTGCGGCCAGGGGTCTGGTTCGCGCTGTGCGCTAGAGGGAGGCATGAACAAAGCCATTCTAGGCGCAACCTGGCCGCACCTGAAGTTACCAAGGTAGTTGTACTGATATTCTTGGGTGTGCTGCCCCGGGATAATCGCGGGCAGGATCGATGCTGCCCTTCAAGCTTGTCTGCGCACCCAGTTTTTACCTGCCGATCGGGCAGAGCGTGTTCCCGGTGTCGAAATACCGGCTGATGTGCGGGCACCTTCTGGAGCAGGGGATCGCAGGGCCCGAGGACTTCCTGGAGCCGGCGCCAGCCAGCGATGAAGACGTCCTGCTGGTGCACACGCCCGAGTACGTGCGCAAGTTGCGTACGGGGACTCTGTCCGAAAGCGAAGAGTGGCAGCTTGAAGCTCCTTACTCCCGGGAACTGGTTGAGGCGTATTGGCTCTGCGCAGGCGGTACCATCCTGGCTGGCGATTGCGCGCTGCGCGACGGAGTCAGCTTCAACCTCAGCGGCGGCTTTCATCACGCCTTCCCCGACCACGGCGAGGGCTTCAACTTGATTAACGATGTCGCGGTGGCCATCCGCCGCCTGCAGCAGGACGGAAGGATCAAGACCGCGATGACCGTGGACTGCGACGTCCACCACGGCAACGGCACTGCCGCCATTTTCGGCATCCAGAGTGCCGCGCCCTCGCGCCGGCCGGAGCGCCTGCCGTACCTGCGGGAGTCGCCGGCGCGCGATGTGTTCACCATCTCCCTGCACCAGGAGAACAACTATCCGGCATGGAAGCCGCCGTCCGCGATTGATGTGGGTCTGCCGGATGGCATGGGCGATGATGAATACCTCGCTTGGTTGGAGAAGGCCCTAACCTCGGGTTTCGAGCGCTTTCAGCCCGATCTGATCTGCTACCTGGCTGGATCGGACCCTTACCGCGAGGACTTGCTCGGAGGGCTGGCGCTGACCATCGAAGGGTTGAAGCGCCGAGATGAGTTCGTCTTCCGCGCGGCTGGAGCGCGTGGAATTCCGGTGCTCGCTGTGCCGGCTGGCGGCTATGCTGCTGACGTGCGCGATACCGTCACCATTCACTGCAACACCATACTGGCGGGGTTCCGGCACTCGTGAACGCAGATACTCGCAGCGACCTTACAATGTTTCTTGAAACGGCAGGAGAGCAGCGATGTCATCATCGGGGAGAAAGCACGCCAGCGGAGAAGTTGCGGGAGATCAGCCTTCCGTGCCCGAGCCCTCGTTTGCCGAACGAGCGCGCACTCTGATGTACCTGGGCCGAATCGGCAGCCTCTCGACCCTGTCGCGCAAGCAGCCGGGGTTCCCCTTCGGCTCAGTGATGCCGTACGCGCTGGATGAGCGCGGGCGCCCCATCTTCCTGGTTAGCACCATGGCGATGCATACCCAGAACCTGCAAGCCGACCCCCGCGCCAGCTTGTTGGTGACCCGAGCGGACGGAGAAGGCGATCCCCTGGGCGCGGCGAGAGTCACGCTGATGGGGAATGTTCGGCCGATAGCGGAGCCGGAGGTGGCGAAGGCGCGCAAGCTCTATCTGGCGAGCTACGCCAACAGCAGATACTGGGTGGATTTCGAAGATTTTTCTTTCTACCGCATGGACGTGGTTGACGTTTACTACGTGGGCGGATTCGGGGTGATGGGTTGGATCTCTGCTTCCGAGTACGAGCGGGCGCAACCCGACCCGCTGGCGGATGCTGCCGCCGGAATCGTGCAGCACATGAATGCCGACCACAAGGAGGCGCTGATTCTGCTGGCACGGGCGTTTGCCGGCATCGAGGCGCAGCAAGCGGAGATGACTTCCGTGGACCGCCTCGGCTTTCAGCTGCGGCTGAAAACTCGCGATGGCGTGCGCGGCGCCCGGATCGCGTTCCTGCGGGAAGCGAGTGATCCCGCCGAAGCCAGACAGGTTCTGGTAGAGATGGTGCACCAGGCACGGCAAGGATAAAGGACAAGCCCTTCGACCGACGGTGCGATCATGCCTCCCGCCCGGCAAGGAAAGATGGTGGAGGCGGCGGGAGTCGAACCCGCGTCCGAAAATGTTACTGGCCAAGAGACTACATGCTTAGTCGGGTTCCCGCTTCCGGCCTTCGCCGGAAACTTTCGCAACCCGCGCTCAGAACCGACAAGAAACGAGGGCCACTAGCCCGATGATCTCGCCCGCGGCGCACGGGCCGAGCGCCGAAGGCCAGTCCGCTGTGTGACGTCCTTCCGCAACCCGCGGACGTGGCCGCGGAGGACGGCTACTTAACTAATTAAGCAGCGTATGCCAGCTGTGTGTTGGCAATTATCGTTTTGCACGCGATTACGGGTGTGTGCACCCCGGCATGCCTCTTGACCGCAAGCATCTCCGTCGAATCCGTGGCGCCCCCACGGTCACGACCAGGCGCGTTTGCGCCGCTTGTGGCTGGTCAAAGAACTACTTCCACGTTAAGAGCGAAGCCGCTGGAAGTCAACTACCTATTGGATGCGGGAGGAGCCCGAAAGACGCCGAGGGTGCCCACCCTTGGCCGGTTTTGCCAAGGGTGGGTTTGTTGCAAGATCCTGAGCCAGCTGCTGGAACTCAACATTTCGCGCATCTCCCCCGCCCACGCGACATCCAAATCCAGGTTGCTTCTTCTTAAGCCTCCGGGGGGCAGAGAGCGCGTGGCGCCGTCACACTGTTTATCGTTCCAGCAGGTCCCGCACAGCACCCGCCTATTCCTCGACTACCTCTACCGTTTCGATACGGTCCGGCGATTCTTTCCGCGCGCGCCCTTCTCCCGCGACTGGCTGCAGGACGAGGTCTCGCGTCTGCACTACGACGCGGCGCGCCGCGAGCGGATAGCGACGATCCTGGAGCGGCAGAACCGCGCCTGGGGCGCGTCGCCGGAGACGCTGGACAACATCGCGCGCTTCCGTGCCGGCGCGGCCGCGGTGGTGACCGGGCAGCAGGTGGCGCTCTTCGGCGGGCCGCTGTTCTCCATCTACAAGGCGCTGACCGCCATCAAGCTGGCCACCGAGTTCACCCATGCTGGCCAGGAGTGCGTGCCCGTTTTCTGGCTGGCCACCGAAGACCATGATCTTGCCGAGGTCAACCACGTGACCCTGCTCGCCGCCGACGGATCGTTCGCGCCCTTCGCCACCGAGGCGCACGGACCTGAGGACGCGCCCATGAGCGCCGTCCGCTTCTCGCCCGAGATCGAGGCGCGGGCCGAGGAAACGGCGCGCCTGCTGGGCGATACCGACGCTGCCGGCTTCCTGCGCGCCAGCTATCGCGCGGGTGAGACCCTGGGTAGCGCCTTCGGCAAGCTGTTCTCGCGGCTGTTCCAGCATTCCGGCGTGATCCTGATCGACGCTTCCGACCCTGAGCTGCACGCCGTCGCCGAGTCGGTGTATCGCGCCGCCATCGTGGCGGCGAAAGATCTGGACGACGCGCTGCTGGAGCGGGGGCGGGACCTGGACACCGCCGGCTACCACCCGCAGGTGAAAGTTACGCCGTCCTCCACGCTGCTGTTTGCGATGAAAGACGGGAGCCGCGTGCCCATCCATCGCGCCAACGGGCAGTTCACGCTGGCGGAGGAGAAGCTCAGTCAAGACGAGCTGCTGCAGCGCATCCGCCAGCGCCCGGCGGAGTTCAGCGCCAACGTGCTGTTGCGGCCGGTGGTCGAGGACTACCTGCTGCCCACGCTGGCGTATGTCGGCGGGCCGGCGGAGATCGCGTATTTCGCGCAGGCGGCGGTGGTGTACGAAGAACTGCTGGGCCGCGTGACGCCCATCCTGCCGCGCCTGAGCGCCACCCTGGTCGAGCCGCGTATCCAGCGCCTCCTGGAGCGCTACCGGCTCTCGCCGGCGGAGACTTTCCGCGATCCCGAACATCTGCGGGTGCTGATCGCCGAACGCGCGCTGCCGGGCGACATCAACGCCAGCTTCGATGCGGCGATGCAATCGCTCGACGCTTCGCTGGCGGCCATCCAATCGTCGCTGGAGCGGCTGGATCCCACGCTGGTCGAGGCCGCGGAGCGCGCCGGCTCCAAGATCCGCTACCAGCTCGACCGCCTGCGCGAACGCGCCGCCCGCGCCCAGTTGCGCCGCAGCGAGGAAACGGCCGCGCACGCCGCCTCCCTCAGCAACTCGCTGTATCCGGAAAAAGAGCCTCAGGAGCGCGTGATCGGCGCCATGTCCTTCCTCGGCCGCTACGGCACCCAGTTGCTGCTCACGCTCTACGATGTCGCCAAGACGAGCTGTCCCGATCATCAGATAGTGTACTTATAGCTGTTGGCTCTTGGCTCGTGGCTGTGGGCTTCGGGGGCAGGAACTAGTTGAATCGCTTCCGAAAACTGGGGTTCATTGAATACAACGGCATGATGAAGATTCGCAGTTCCCGCTTGAATGTGTCATGCTGTACGAGTAGTGGACACGCCCTGAGAGGCAATCGAGAAAGCGCGCTTGATCGTTCACCTTGTAAACCCAAGTGATGTGTCGTTCGGAACGGCAGTCATTACTCCGCGGTGGCTGTACGTTCTCGCCGCTGCGACCCCGAAATGTTATGGAGATCCAGCGATCGTGGATGAGACTCTCGTCCGGGTTGATCCGGCCAGCATTCGACCCGGCGACGTGGTTGGCATAGGCATCCATACGGCGAACGCGCTGCGCGGTTACGAGATTGGGAGAATAGCCCGTGACCGCGGAGCTTACGTCGTCTTCGGCGGAATTCACGCGACTTTATATCCGGAAGAGGCCGTCGAACTCGGCGGCGCCCACGCGGTTGTCCAGGGCGATGGCGATCAGGTCTGGCCCACGGTCCTCGCCGATTGCAGCCGCGGCGCTCCCAATCTGACCTATGCAGGCGGCCGTATCGAGGCGAGTGAATTTTCTCCAGCACGCTGGGATTTGCTCCCGCGTGACCGGTACATGTGGGCCTCGGTGCAAACGGTTCGAGGCTGTCCTAAGCATTGTTCCTTCTGTTCCGTCTGGCGCACGGACGGCCAGCGTCCCCGCCAGCGTTCTTCCGATGCGGTCATCGAGGAAATTGTCGAATTGCGCCGGCTGGGCTTCTGCTTCATCGCGCTTGCCGACGACAACTTCTATCCGGTAACCCTCAGTGACCTGCGTCTGGCGGCGCAACAGCACAACTCAACTCGTCTGCAGGAGCTTGAATCGCTGCGCGCGGAGCGCTTCGAGCTCATGTCGCGTTTGGCGAAGCTTCCGCCCGACATGTGCTTCTTCACGCAGATCACGATGGAAGCCGCGGAAGATCCGGAGTTTCTCGACGCCATGAGGGCAGCGCGCATCAAAGGCGCTTTGGTGGGTGTGGAATCCGTCACCCCGGAAGGTCTCAAAGACGTTTACAAGGATTTTAATCTGGCTGGTGAGCACTTGGTTGAGCGTCTTCAAACCTTCCGGCGCCACGGTGTCCATGTGCTCGGATCCTTCATCTTTGGCTTGCCCAGCGACACTCCTTCCACGTTCCCGGCCACCGCCGATGTGGCAGACCGGGCCCAACTCACATTTGCGCAGTTTGTGATACTCACGCCATTTCCTGGCACGGTTGACTTTATCCGCTGGGAAAAGACTGTGGGAGACGCGCCCGAAACTATTGCCGGCATACCCATCACTCGACGGTGGCTCATCCCCACCGCTCTTCGTCCGAAGCTTTTCTGGCCGCACCCGGCGATGTCGGCCGAGGACATCCGCCGCCAGACACAGGCCGTGTGGGACAAATTTTATGCTTGGCATCCCATCTGGAAGCGCTCTCGGTTTATTAAGTCGCAGCGGGGGCGCCTGGCTTTTCTGCTCATTTCCAGAATCTACCGGCACATGTATGCCGATACCGGCATTGCGACCGACAGCGCGAGGAAGTCTTCCTCGGTGCGATGGGCCCGCTGGCTGGCGAAGCCCTGTCGACGCCTGTTTTCCGGCCGACCCATGCCGCACCTCCAAGTTCCCCAGGCAGACTAGGAGATGCAACCGCACGCGCTGCGCGCGGGATGACACATACGAATAAGCCAAGAGCCGACCCTCAAAACGCGCTATCATTCCCTCAGCATGGCCAAAGCTCCCAAACAATTTGAAGTCACCTGCCCGTGCTGCAGTGCGGCGCTGAAGGTGGATGGCGCGACCGGGGCGGTGATCGCGCACACCGCGCCGGTGCGTCCCAAGACCTTCGCCGACATGGAAGAGGCCGCCCGCGCCATGAAGGAGCAGGACGCCCGCAAGGAGTCCATCTTCCGGCAGTCGGTCGAGGCCGAGAAGCACAAGTCCGACCTGCTGGATAAAAAGTTCCAGGAAGCTCTGAAGCGCGCCAAAGAAGCGCCCGACATCCCGCGCGTGCGTGACATCGACCTCGACTAGCCGCCCGCTGCTGTTGGGCCACCGCGGCGCCCGCCGCTACGCGCCCGAAAACTCGCTCTCCGCCTTCGATCTCTCTCTGGAGCACGGCTGCGATGGCTTCGAGTTCGACGTGCGCTTGACTGCCGACCGCCGTGCCATCATCTGCCACGATCCCAAGCTGGCCGGCCTGGAGGTGGCGCGCAACACCTACACCGATATCTACCCGCGAGCCGGAGGGCCGCCCTGCCTGGAGCACGTGCTGGCGCGGTTTGCCTCGCGCGCGTTTCTGGACATTGAATTAAAGGTGGCAGGGCTGGAGGATGCGGTCTTCGCCTGCCTGCGGGAGAACCCGGCGCGGCGGGGATGCGTGGTGTCGTCGTTCTTTCCCGAGGTGGTGAAAGCGGTGGCGGCGCGCGGGCTCGTGACCGGATTTATCTGCGACACGCAGCGCGAACTGGCGCGCTGGACGGGCCTGCCGGGCGAGTACGTCATCCCGCATTACAAGCTGGTGAACCGCCGGTTAGTGGAGGAAGTGCACGCCGCCGGGCGCAAGGTGTTCGTCTGGACGGTGAACGACGAGCGCCAGATGCGCCGCCTGGCCGGGTGGGGAGTGGACGCCATCATCTCCGACGATACGGCGCTGCTGGCGCAAACGTTTCGGCTCGCCTGACTCCGTACTACGGATGTGTCATTTTCTCCGGACGCACGAGCTGGTCGAACTCTTCGCCCGTCAAGAAGCCCAGCTTGAGTGCCGCTTCGCGCAGACTGGTGTTCTCGACGTGCGCGGTGTGCGCGACCTTGGCCGCCTTGTCGTAACCGATCTTGGGCGCGAGCGCCGTCACCAGCATCAGTGAATTCTTCACATACCAGTCGATCCGCTCGCGGTTCACCTCGATGCCGTTGACCATGAACTCGACGTAGCCGTGGCAGGCGTCGGTGATGAGCGTCACCGAGTGCAGGAAGTTGTAGATCATCACTGGCTTGAAGACGTTGAGCTCGAAGTTGCCCTGGGAGCCGGCGAAGCCGACCGCGGCGGTGGCGCCGTGCACCTGTACGCACACCATGGTCATAGCCTCGCATTGCGTCGGGTTCACCTTGCCCGGCATGATGGACGAGCCCGGCTCGTTCTCCGGGATGGTGAGCTCGCCCAGGCCGCAGCGCGGACCCGAGGCCAGCCAGCGAATGTCGTTCGAGATCTTCATCAGCGAGGCGGCCAGCGTCTCCAGCGCGCCCTGCGCGAAGATGATCTCGTCGTGGGCGGAGAGTGCGGCGAACTTATTGGGATGCGAGCGGAAGGGAAGTCCCGTGAGTTCAGCGATCTTCTTCGCGGCGCGCTCGGCGAACTCGGGATGTGCATTGAGCCCGGTGCCCACCGCGGTCCCGCCGATGGCCAGGTCGTAGAGCCCTTCCAGCACCTGCTTTAGCCGTGTGATGTCGCGATCCAGCAGGGCGGCCCATCCGCCGAATTCCTGCCCCAGGGTGAGCGGGACGGCGTCCTGCAGGTGGGTGCGGCCGATCTTCACCACGTCGTTGAACTGCTTCGCCTTGGCGGCGATGGCGTCGCGCACGCTCTGGATGGCCGGGATGAGCGCCCGCGCCACCCGCTCCGCTGCCGCGATGTGCATGGCCGCAGGAAAAGTGTCGTTCGAGGACTGCGACATGTTGACGTGATCGTTGGGATGGATGGGCTTCTTCGATCCCATCTCGCCACCCGCCAGTTCGATGGCGCGGTTGGAGATCACCTCGTTCACGTTCATGTTGGTTTGCGTGCCGCTGCCGGTCTGCCATATGCGCAGCGGGAACTGATCGTTCAGCTTGCCGGAGATCACCTCGTCGGCGGCCTGCACGATCAGCTTGGTTTTGTCGGCGGGCAGTTTGCCCAGGTCCTGGTTCACCAGGGCGCAGGCCTTCTTGAGGATGCCGAAGGCGCGGATCAGCTCCGGCGGCATGGTGTCGCGGCCGATGTTGAAGTGCAGCAGCGAACGCTGCGTCTGCGCGCCCCAGTAAACATTCGCCGGCACCTCGATGGTCCGCATGCTGTCGGATTCAGTGCGGGTGCGGGTCTTGGTTGTATCGATTGCAGTAGCCATGGCGCGCTCCTATGAACATCGGTACAAAAGATGTATGAAACCGAAATAATTCTACGCTCGTGACGCTTGCCGCTGGGAAGGGATTTTAGAAACCTGGGACCCGCGTGCTATATCGTATTTCTGAATGAACCACATCTTCGACGTACTCGTCATCGGCGCCGGGCCCACCGGCCTCGCTTGCGGCATCGAAGCGCAACGCCGCCGGCTGAAGACCGTGGTGATCGACAAGGGCTGCCTGGTCAATTCGCTGTTTCACTATCCCGCGGGCATGGTGTTCTTCACTACGCCGGAGCTGCTGGAGATCGGCGACATGCCGTTCACCAGCGCCCACCAGAAGCCCACGCGCGAGGAAGCCCTGGAGTACTACCGGAAGGTCGCGCAGCACTACCGGCTCGACGTTCGCCAGTACCAGCGGGTGGCGCGGGTCGAGGGCCAGGACGGCGACTTCCGCATCACCGCCTTCGATCAGCACGAGCGCCCGCTCGACTACCGCGCGCGCAAGCTTATCCTCGCCACCGGCTACTACGACCTGCCCAACGTCATGGGCATTCCTGGAGAAGAGCTTCCCAAAGTGACGCATTATTACCGCGAGCCGCATCCCTATTCCGGTTCTGACGCGCTGGTGATCGGCGGCAAGAATTCGGCCGCCATCTCCGCCCTCGACCTCTACCGGCACGGAGCGCGGGTGACGCTCGTCCATCGCGGCTCCGGCATCAGTCCCAACGTGAAGTACTGGATCAAGCCCGACATTGAGAACCGCATCAAGAATGGCGAGATCAAGGCCTACTTCAACTCCGGTGTGAAGGAGATCCGGCAGGACGACGTGCTGATCGAGACGCCTGAGGGCGAGGTGCGCGTGAAAAACGATTTCGTGCTGGCCCTCACGGGCTACCATCCCGACTTCGACTTCCTGCGCAGCCTGGGCATCCGTCTGGCGGAGGACAAATGCCGCCCGCTATGCGATCCGCAGACCCTCGAAAGCAACGTCCCCGGCATTTACCTGGCCGGGGTGATCGTGGCGGGCTCCGCCACCAGCGAGATCTTCATCGAAAACGGCCGCTTTCACGGGGCCAAGATCGCCCAGGATCTGGAGCGCAAACTGGGCGCGTGAGAGTGCAGCATATTCGGGGCAAAGCTTTCGGTTAAACCCGGGGGCTGCCGCGCGCGTCTAATCTGGTGGGAGTCCTCGGAAGTGCAGTCGAGCCCTTTCCCCGGTAAACCTTGAATTCCGAATGGGAAAGTAGCAGAATTTGCTCAGACCCCAGGTAAGGTAATAAACAAGTTAACAGGCGAGATGGCCATGACCAGCCGCGGAAGCCAAGGTGCGGGCAAGCGTGCACTCGCCGGAGTATTGGCATCGCTGATCTCGGTATTGCCGTTGCTGGCGGAAGGGCCCCCCGAACCTCCCACCGCCGGGCAGGTCACCGCCATCGTTCCCGCCGCCGAGCGCAATAATCGCGCCCTCAAACTCAAGCAAGAAGTGGATTGGAACGACTTGCTGCGCACCGACCGCTCCGGACGCGCGCGGCTGAGTCTGCGGGATGGCTCCATATTGAGCCTGGGCTCGAATAGCGAAGTCAAGGTGATCGAGCACAACCCCGCCGGGCAGCAGACGCTGGTGCAACTGAATTTCGGGAAAGTTCGCAGCCGGGTGGTGGCCATCAGCCAGCCCGGCGGGCGCTTCGAAGTGCGCACGCCGGTGGCCGTGATCAACGTGCTGGGCACCGATTTCTTCACCCAGTACGACGCGCCCAGCAATACCTTCCGCGTCATCTGCTACTCGGGCAGTGTGAAAATCTCCGGCGCCGGGAAGTTTGAAGGCAAGAGTGAGACCATCCATGCCGGCCAGATGCTGGAAGTCGCTTCCTCTCGTTTCGGCACCCCCCAGGCGACGCTGAACGCCATCCAGCAGGACAGCATTGCCGAGACCACCACCGAGGGCGCGGGTGCCGCCAACGCCGATTCGCACCTGATGCGCAACCTGCTGATCGGCGCGGCAGTGGCCGCCGTGGGAGTGGTCGTGGGGCTGGTCGCAACCGGCGGTTCCACCGCCGCAACCACTCCGACGAATTCCGGGTCCAAGAAGCCCCCCAACCAGTAGTCGCGGCGGCGACGAGGTTCAGAACGGAATATCTTCGTCGGTGATCCCGGTCGAGTGAGCTGGCGCCGGTTCGGGCTCGGGCGCGCGCTGGTCGAAATTGCCCCCGGCACTAGCCGCGCGGGAAGCGCCCTCGCCCTCGCCGCGTCCGCTTAACAGCACCAGGTCGTTGACCACGATCTCGGTGCGATACTTCTTCTCGCCCGTGTTCTTGTCGTCCCAGGAGCTGGTGCGCAGGCTGCCTTCGACGTAGATCTTGCTGCCCTTCTTCACGTACTCGCCGATGATCTCGGCGGTGCGCTGCCAGGCCACCAGGTTGTGCCACTCGGTGCGGTCCTGCCATTGGCCGCTCTTGTCCTTGTAGCGCTCGTTGGTGGCCAGGCTGAACTTGGCGACCGGCGTGCCGCTGGCGGTGACCTTCACTTCGGGATCCTTGCCCAGGTTCCCGATCAGGATGACCTTGTTGACGCTCTTTGCCATGGAGAGACTCCTCAAGGGGCGGTGAGAAGGGAAACTATACCAGCCGGCACTCGGGAGTTGCCAGTGGCCGGTTGCCGGGGAGACGTTTGGCCTCACCATAGGGCGGAGCCGCGATTCTGGACATCCACATCAACTTTCCGTAAGTACCTGAAATCTCAGCATATCCGTCCCGCTCAGAACACTCCTGTCTCCCTTAAACCACGAATTTCCGCCGTTCGCTACAAAGCGGTTAAGAGCTTCCAGTCCGTCAGACAACAATGGGTGCTCAAGTGGGGGCTCTCAGGTCGGCCCGTCAGCCCGCCACACGTGTATTTATGTGGGCGCGCCTGTTCCGCGCCCGTCAATGGCAACAGCGTGGTTCACCAGTGAGGGAAATCAGATGAGCACTTCGACGCATCCTCCAGCACCGCAGGCCGGATTGGTGCAGATCGCTTCGTTGGAAGAGCTGATCCAGCAGCGCGTGGCCGAAGAGCGCGCCCGGCTGGAGAAGGAAGCGGGCATCGTCCACAAGGAGGTCCACCGTTTCCATAAGCCCATCGAGCGCCCATTCACGGCCGATCAGCGTCCGCGCACCACGCTGCTGTTCGGCGGCCTCACCTGGAAACACGAGAAGCTGGTGCACGGCGCGATTGAAGGCCTCGGGTACAAGTGCGAGGTGGTGCCTACGCCCGACGTGCGGGCGTTCCAGCTCGGCAAGGAGTACGGCAACAACGGCCAGTGCAACCCGACCTACTTTACCGTCGGCAACCTGGTGCAGTACCTGCAGGCGCTCGAAGGTGCGGGCATGAAACGGCAGGACATCATTGACAACTATGTCTTCCTGACTGCCGGCGCCTGCGGGCCGTGCCGCTTCGGCATGTACGAGGCCGAGTACCGGCTGGCGCTGCGCAATGCTGGTTACGACGGCTTCCGCGTGCTGCTGTTCCAGCAGGGCGGAGGGCTGGACCAGTCCGGCGCCGAAGCTGGCCTGTGCATGAACCTCGACTTCTTCCTCAACATGCTCAACGGCCTCAACATGGGCGACTGCATCAACGAGGTCGCGTATACCATCCGGCCGTTCGAGACCGAAGCCGGCGCCACCGACGCCACGCTGGACGAAGTCGTGGACTACATGCATGAGGTGCTGAAGAAAAAGTCGCCCTGGCAGGTGGAAGACAAGCTGGGCACGATCGCCAACAAGATTCCCATGAAGGGGATCGCGAACTATCTCGGAAAGTTCCTCGAGCAGCTCTATGGCGACGACTACCTCGAAGCGCTCCACCACGTGCGCGATCGCTTCGACTCCATCACCGTGGACCGCCTGCGGGTGAAGCCCATCGTCAAGATCACCGGCGAATTCTGGGCGCAGACCACCGAGGGGGACGGCAACTTCAACATGTTCCCGTTCCTCGAGCGCGAGGGCGCGCAGTTGATCGTGGAGCCCATCGGAACCTGGATCAACTACCTGATCCACCAGGCCATCCAGGAAGCCAAAGACAAACGGGGCTTGGAGCAGGGCGCGATCCTGCCTCCGATGTGGCGGCTGGATAAGCACGCCAAGATCGAGCTCAACATGCGCAACAAGATCATGAAGCTGCGCGCCGCTGAGCTGATCTTCCGCCGCGAGTACCACAAGATCGTGGAAGCGCTGGGCGGCGTGGGGCACAAGCTCGTGAGCCAGTACGAGCTGCAGCGCGTCGCGCATCCCTACTACAACTCGCGCGCTTCCGGCGGCGAAGGCCACCTCGAGGTCGCCAAGAACATCTACTACTCCAACCACGAGCTAGCGCACATGGTGCTCTCGCTCAAGCCCTTCGGCTGCATGCCCTCGACGCAATCTGACGGCGCGCAGTCGGCGGTGGTGGCGCATTACAAGGACATGATCTACCTGCCGATTGTGACTTCCGGCGAAGGCGAGATCAATGCCCACAGCCGCGTGCAAATGGCGCTGGGTGAAGCCAAGGCCAAGGCCAAGCTGGAGTTCAAGACTGTGCTGGAGAACATCGGCAAGAGCGCCGACGATCTCCGCGGCTACGTGAACGATCATCCCGAGATGCAGCGCGCCCTGTACAGGGTGCCGAAGTACAAAGGCCTGATTGGCACGGCGGCCAATTTTGCGGTTCACATTGCGGAGAAGATGGGCGTCAACGTTCCATATCACGTTGAGGCCCACTGATCTTCTACCCGTGTCGAGACGCAGCATGCTGCGTCTCTACGTTGTGTCAACTGACAACTGGCAACTGACAACTGGGGTGCGAATGCCGGGATTGACCGACAAAGCGGTTCCTGACAAAAAGTACGACCTGCTGTGGATGGGCATCGATGTTGGCTCGACCACCGTCAAGGTTATCGTGGTGGACGACGCGACCGACCAGATCCTCTGGCAGGACTACCAGCGTCACGACACCAAGCAGCCCGAGAAGGCGCTGGAGATGCTGAAGCGCATCGAGGCTGACCTGCCCGGCACGCCGCGGGAGAACTATCGCGCCTTCATCACCGGTTCCGGCGGCTCGACCGTCGGCAAGCACGTGGGGGCCAAGTTCGTACAGGAAGTCAATGCCGTGTCGCTCGCGGTCGAGAAGCTCTATCCCGACTGCGGCTCGGTCATCGAACTTGGCGGCCAGGACGCCAAGATCATCATCTTCAAGGAAGACCCCGAGACCGGCAAGAAGAAGAAGCTGCCCTCGATGAATGACAAGTGCGCGGGCGGCACCGGGGCGGTGATCGACAAGATCAACGCCAAGCTGCGCATTCCCACCGAAGAGCTCTGCAATATGGGCTACGAGGGGCTGCGGCTGCACCCCGTGGCTGGCAAGTGCGGCGTCTTCGCCGAGACTGACATCAACAGCCTGCAAAAGCAGGGCGTGCCGCCGCCGGAGCTGATGGCGTCGCTGTTCGAGTCCATTATCCAGCAGAACCTTTCGGTGCTGACTCGGGGCAACACCCTGCGTCCCACCGTGCTGCTGCTTGGCGGTCCCAACTGCTACATCAAGGGCATGCGCGATTGCTGGAAGTCGAACATCCCCAAGATCTGGGAAGAGCGCCATTACCCGCTGCCCGAGGGCGTTGATCCCAAGGACCTGATCAAGACCCCGGACAATGCCCAGTACTTCGCCTGCATCGGCGCCATCGAGTTTGGCAAGGCGGAAGACCCGGGCGTCGGCCTTTACCTGGGTTACGCCAAGTTGGAGTGGTACATCACCGAAGGGCGCGCCATCGAGAAGGCCAAGAAGGGCGGCGCTGCGGCGCTGGCCAAGACTCCGGACGAGTTGGCCGCATTCAAGGAGAAGTACAGGAAGCCTCCCTTCACGCCGGCGAAGTTCGAGCCCCTGCAGATGGTGGAAGGCTACATCGGCATAGACGGCGGCTCCACCTCGACCAAGGCGGTGCTGGTGGACAAGGACCGCAACATCCTGTGCAAGACCTACCAGCTCTCCAAGGGTAATCCTATCGAGGACACCCAGGAGGTCCTGGCCAAGATCGCCAAGCAGGTCACCGACCAGGGCGCGACGCTCAAAGTGCTGGGCGTGGGCACCACCGGCTACGCCAAGGACATCCTCAAGGACGCCGTCGGCGCCGACGTGGCGCTGGTCGAGACCGTCGCGCACACCCAGGCGGCGCTGCACTTCTATCCCGACGCCGACGTCATCTGCGACGTGGGCGGGCAGGACATCAAGATCATCATCCTCAAGGACGGCCGCGTTAAGGACTTCAAGCTGAACACGCAGTGCTCAGCCGGCAACGGCTACTTCCTGCAAGGCACCTGCGAGGCCTTCGGCTTCAAGGTCGAGGAGTTCGCCGACATCGCCTTCAACGCCAAGGGATACCCGCAGTTCGGCTACGGCTGCGCCGTGTTCATGCAGTCCGATATCGTGGACTTCCAGCGCCAGGGCTGGAAGCCGGAAGAGATCATGGCCGGCCTCTGCAACGTGCTGCCCAAGAACATCTGGCTGTACGTTTCGCAAATCCCGAACCTTTCGGCCATCGGACGCAGGTTCGTCCTGCAGGGTGGCACCCAGCACAACCTGGCGGCGGTGAAGTCGCAGGTGGACTTCATCGAGTCACGCTTCAAGGGCAAGGACGTGCAGGCCGAGGTCATCGTTCACCAGCACTGCGGCGAAGCCGGGGCCATCGGCTGCGCCTTCGAAGCGGTGCGCCTGTGGGAAAACGGCAAGCAGACGGAATTCATCGGGCTCGAAAGCGTGGCCTCGATCAGCTTCACCACCACGCGCAGCGAGGACACGCGCTGCTACTTCTGCAAGAACAAATGCCTGCGCACCTTCATCGACGTCAAGACGGCGACGCCCAATCCCAACTACAAGCCGCCGGTCAAGACCAAGGTCCCGCTGGCCGCGGGGGCGCAGCGCCTCATCATCGCCACCTGCGAAAAGGGAACGGTCGAGAACGTCGAGGAGATGCGGGTCATCAAGGGCAGCATCGACTCCATCAAGAAGGAGAACCCCAACCTGGTGGAGGTCGCCGCCAAGACTGCGTTCAAGAGCTACGAGCCGCCGCTGGTCGCCGATCCGCTGCCCAAGTACCAGATCACCAAAGCGCAGAAAGACCGCGCCGCGGCGATGAAGCGCCGCGCCGAGCTGAAGATCGGCATGGCCCGCGCCCTCAACATGTACTCCTGCGGGCCGTTCTTCACCGCCTACTTCGAGTCTCTGGGTCTGAAGGCCGAGAACCTGATCTGGTCCGAGTACACCTCGGAGCAGCTCTATAAAGAAGGCGCCAAGCGCGGCGCCATTGATCCGTGCTTCCCGTCGAAGGTGGGGATTCCGCACGTCCACAACCTGCTCTACACCATCCATCCCAAGAAGCAGTTGGATGTGGTCTTCTTCCCCATGATCGACGTGTTGCCCAGCTTCCTGAAGAACACCCAAGCCAGCCGCGCCTGCCCCACCGTGACCGCCACGCCCGCCGCGGTGAAAGCCGCCTTCACCAAGGAAGGCGACCTGTTCAAGGAGAAGGGCGTCATCTGGGTGGACACGCTGATCGACCTGCTGGACATCAAGATCGGTTCCCGCCAGATGTACAACGATTGGAAGGACGTGCTTGGACTGAGCGAGGAAGAGAACTACCGCGCCTGCGAAGAGGGTTTCAAGGCGATGGAAAAGTTCTACGTCTCGATGCGCGATCAGGCACGCGAGATCCTCAAGCGCCTCGAATCCGAGACCAAGCTCGGCATCGTGCTGCTGGGGCGGCCGTACCACCACGATCCCGGCATCAACCACGAGATCCTGGAAGAATTCCAGAAGCTCGGCTACCCCATCTTCTCGCAGGATTCGCTGCCGCTCGATGACGAAATCGTGTGGAAGCTCTTCGGCGACGACGTGAAACTGGGACTCATCGAGCACCCGCTCGATATCACCGACGCCTGGAAGAACTCGTACTCCGAAAACACATCCCGCAAGGTGTTCACGGCGAAATACATCGCGCGCCACCCGAATCTGGTGGCCCTGGAGCTCTCCAGCTTCAAGTGCGGCCACGACGCGCCCATCTATACCGTGGTCGAGGAGATCGTCGAGCACTCGGGCACGCCGTACTTCTGCTTCAAGGACATTGACGAGAACAAGCCGACCGGGTCCATCAAGATCCGCGTTGAGACCATCGGTTATTTCCTCAAGCGCTACCGCGAAGACATGGTGCGCAACCGGCAGAAGTCGCAGACCGTCGAGGAGAAGCTGGAGCAGTTCGAACGCCAGCTCCGCCGCGAACTGAGCCTGGCCGCCAGCTTCGGCGCCCGCACATCGTCCTGCGGCACGGAAATGACCACCCCGCCGGAGCTGATCAGCATCCAGCCGCTGCAGGTGCTGTCGAACGACCTGGCTGGCGTTGCCGGAGATTAACTGTAAGCTCGTCTTGAGTTGCACGTCCCTCCTGAATACCGGAGGGATTCTTTTTGACGTTCAATGACTCAATGACCCGATGTCCCGATCACCCGATTGGGAGCTGCGCTTGTTACAATAATCGAAGCCTATGATGGAAGCCGACAAAGTCATGTTTGAGATCTACCGGGAGAGCACCTATACCGGCAAATACCAGGTGGTGTATTTCACGGAGCTGAACGAGCACAACAAGGAATATGAGATCAACCGCGCCATGTCAGGCGAGCACTTCTACGACGGATTCATCAAGAACTACCGCAAGGACGAAGCCAAGGAGATCATCGACAAGCTGCTCAAACGCATGAACGACGGCGAGAAGCTCACGGCCACGGATGTTGAGGCCGCGCTGGCCAAGCACCTGCCCGATTCCAAGTAATTTTAGATGTTGTCATCCTGAGCGAGGGAGGGGCCCCGGCGTTTTCACCAGCCGGGGAGACCCGAGCGAAGGACCTTGGTTTTCGGCAGTCCCCAGATCCCTCTTGCCGCCCGGCTTTCGAACGGTTAGCATCGAAGCACTGGGGGGATTAGCGAACCAATGTCCACGCAAGCTCCCGGCATGGTGCCGGACGAACTCAAGTACGAGCCCAAGTCCAAGGGCACGCTTACCGCGCGCCGCAAGAAGCCCAAAGAGCTGGCGGTAATCACCGAGTGCTGCACCGGCTGCGCCGGCTCGCCCGCCTGCGTCGAGTATTGCCCCATCGAGGACTGCATGTTCTGGGTGCCGGACGAAGACCATCCTCCCTACGGGCGCATCCAGGTGGACCCACTGCTCTGCATCGGGTGCAAAAAGTGCACCAGCAAGGGTCCGGACGGCTGCTTCCTCGACGGCTGCCCCTGGGATGCCATCGTGATGGTGGAGACCACCGAGGTGGAAAAAGAAGTCGGCGTGATGCCGTACTGAGAGTAGCACTCAGCAGTCAGTCTCCGCTGACCTCTCGTAGCGCCCCCGTCTTGACGTCGTAGGCAAAGCCGCGCACCACGACGCGCCCGCGTAGCCAGGGGTGCGATTTCACTTTCTTCATCTGCTCGCGGATGCTGTTTTCGAGGTTCGAGAAGCCGTGGAAGTTTGCTGGCTGCTCCGCTGGTCCAAACTGGCGTTGGAGGCGGGTCCTCAGTTCACTGTCGTCGAGGCCGAGCAGCCCGCATTCCGTGTGGCCGAGGATCATCATCTCCCGCGTGCCGAGTTCGTGGTGGGAGAGCACGAGTGACCGCAAGGCATCGCCCGAGACAATTGCGCCGGCGTTGCGGATGATATGAGCCTCGCCGTTCGCGAGTCCCAGCGCCTGCTCGACGTTCACCCGCGCGTCCATGCAGGCCAGGACCGCCAACCGCCGCGTGGGACGCTTCGACAAATGCCACAGGGTGAACCGCCCCGCGAAATCCTCATTCGCCTTTAGAACGTCGTCGATCTCAGACATGGTTCGCGCGCATGGCTAGGGCCACAAGGTAGGAGCGCATAGCCGACATGCTGGACCCCTGGCGGCGAGCTATTGTAGGCCAAAAAACAGCAGGCGAGGAAGATCGGCGGCGCACTGATTATTTCCGGTATGATTTTCGCCAGCAGGACGGCGCTCAAGAAACCGCGCGGAGATGCGATATGGCCGACAACTATGCCGAACTAAAGGGGACATTGCGGGGTGAGCTGATTCAACGGGGCGACGCCGGTTACGAAGAGGCGCGGAAGCTTTATAACGCCATGATCGACAAGAAGCCGCGCCTGATTGCACGCTGCGTGGACGTGGCCGACGTCATAGCATGCGTGAATTACGCGCGGGCGAACGGCGTACTGCTGGCGGTCCGGGGCGGTGGGCACAACGGCCCGGGACTGGGAAGCTGCAACGACGGCCTGGTGATCGACCTCTCGCGCCTGCGCGGCGTACGCGTGGATCCTGCCGCCAGGACCGCGCAGGTGGCGGGCGGGAGCGTGTGGGGCGACGTGGACCACGCCACACACGCGTTCGGGATGGCGGTTCCCTCCGGCATCATCTCCACCACGGGCGTGGGCGGGCTGACGCTGGGAGGCGGCATCGGGCATCTCTCCCGGCACTGCGGCCTGACCATCGACAATCTGCTTGCGGTGGACATGGTCCTGGCGGATGGAGGCTTCACGATCGCCAGCGAGGAGCAGCATGCCGACCTGTTCTGGGCGGTGCGTGGTGGGGGCGGGAATTTCGGCGTGGTGACTTCGTTTACCTTTCGCACCCATCCCGTCCACACCGTCACGGCGGGGCCGATGTTCTGGGCGCTGGAGGAGGCGCCCGAGATCATGCGGCGCTATGAAGAGTTCATCACCGACGCCCCCGACGAGATCAACGGCTTCTTCGCGTTTATGGTGGTTCCTCCGGTGCCGATGTTCCCGGAGAGCCTGCACATGCGCAAGGTCTGCGGCGTGGTGTGGTGCTCCACCGCCGATCCGCAGCGCACCAACGCTCTGCTGAAGCCGGCCGCGAGCTGGCCCAAGACTCTATTCACAGGCCTCGGCCCCATGCCCCTGCCGATGTTGCAGAGCCTGTTCGACGGGCTCTACACCCCCGGCCTGCAGTGGTACTGGAAGGCCGATTTCGTAGATCATCTGAGCGACGAGGCGATCGCCCGGCACGTGCAGCACGGCTCCAACCTGCCCTCCATGTTCGCCACCATGCACCTTTACCCCATCAACGGCGCCGTGCACCGGAAGAAGAAGCAGGACACGGCGTTCAGCTACCGCTCATCGAAGTGGGCGGAGGTGATCGTGGGCGTGGATCCCGACCCGGCCAACAAGGACAAGATCACCCGCTGGGCGCGGGATTACTGGGAAGCGGTGCATCCCTACTCCGCTCCCGGCGCCTACGTGAACTTCATGATGGAGGAAGGCGCGGCGCGCATCGAGGCCACCTACGGCGAGAACTACGCCCGGCTGCAGCAGGTGAAAGCCAAGTACGATCCCGGCAACTTGTTCCGGGTGAACCAGAACATCGCTCCGGCGTAGCCCGGCGAAACAGCGTCGCTCACGGCTTTCCCAGCAGATCCAGCAGCACGGCCGTTTCCGCTTCGATTGCGGTCGCGAGCGTGGGCTTAAGGTCGGGCGCGAACTGCGAGGAGTGCAGCGAGGGGAGCGATTCTCCTGAGGTCCTGGCGGCCTGGTACTTGGCGGGGTTGACGGCCCCGACCCAAAGGTCCGTAGCTGGCACCCCGGCGCGCCCGTACTCGGAGAAATCTTCCGCAATCATCTTGGGC
>JAHFUA010000150.1 GCA_023265315.1 Acidobacteriota bacterium
GAGCTGAAGGCGGAGTTTGAGCGCGGCAACCGGTTTCGCAAACCCGAATGAAAACCGCAGGGGACGCCAATGGGTTGCGGCTTTAGAATCCATCGCGAATTGTTCCTCAACGACAACTCCATCAAGAATGTCATTCTTCCGGCGAGCGGAGCGAGACGGGAGAATCTGACGGCAAGGACGGCGCAACCGTCAAGGGTAGTGCCGGCTGTTCCGTCAGATCCTCCGCTCGCCTTCGGGTCGCGAAGGATGACATCTTCTAGTACCCTCGGGGTTCTTGGCGTCACGGCGGTGAAACACAAATGCCATTTCTCCGCACCCAAGTTTGCCCTCCACCGCTTCTGCTAAGTACAATCGGCGGTTGCCGCGGCCGTCGCCGGCTGCTCGATCCATCGTCGAGGCGGAAATCATGAATAAGGTCGTAGCCAACGCGGAGGAGGCCATCCGCGACGTGCAGGATGGCGCCGTAATCATGTTCGGCGGCTTCGGGCTGAGCGGCATCCCGGAGAACCTGATCGCTGCCCTGGCGCGCAAAGGCGTGAAGAACCTGACCACCATTTCCAACAACGTCGGGGTGGACGACTTCGGCCTGGGCGCGCTGATCCGCAACGGGCAAGTGCGCAAGCACATCGGCAGCTACGTCGGCGAGAACAAGGCTTTCGAGCAGATGGTGATCGCCGGCACCGTGGATCTGGAGCTGAACCCGCAGGGGACACTGGCCGAGCGCATCCGTGCCGCCGGCGCGGGCATCCCTGCGTTCTACACCCCGACCGGCTTCGGTACCCCGGTAGCCGAAGGTAAAGAGACGCGCGAGTTCGATGGCCGCTGGTACGTGATGGAGCGCGCGCTCAAAGCCGACTTTGCCTTCGTCAAGGCCTGGAAGGGCGACAAGTGGGGCAATTTGGTGTTCCGCAAGACGGCGCGCAACTTCAATCCCATGATGGCCACGGCCGCCAATATCACGATCGCGGAAGTCGAGCATCTGGTCAATGTGGGCGAGATTCCGCCCGACCTGGTGCACGTGCCCAGCGTGTACGTGAAGCGCATCCTCCAGGGCACGAATTACGAGAAGCGCATCGAGAAGCGCACGGTGAGGCAGGCGACAGCCTAGATGCCGGCGCCCGACAGCACCGTCGAAGAGGTCCGAGCCAGCGTGCTGCGGTATCTGCGGATGTACGAGGAAGGGCAGCTCACGCTGCGCGATCTGGCGGCCGAGCTGGCGGTGATGGGCGGGGCTTACGAGCACGCGATGGGCGGCATCCCCGATCCGTATGGGGCGCTGCTGGCGAGCGCATCGCGGTTTGAGCGGCGCGCGGGCGCGTTTGAAGAACTGGAGCAGGCGGTGACCGAGTTTCGTCGCGAAGAAGCGAAGTGGGAATAGACGACACTCGAACAGTCTCGTGGTAGTTGTTCCTCAAAGTGCTGTCATGCTGAGCGAGTGCGGGCCGGTTTTGCCCGCACGAGTCGAAGCACCCCTATTCCGCGCGATAATGTTTCGAATAGGGGTCCTTCGACTCGCGCGCCAACCCCAGGCGCGCTCGCTCAGGATGACAGGGATAGCTTCTGCGAAGCACAAAACTCGAAACGAGAAATGAAAATGGCCACAACCCCTGCGAAAGTCGGAAAAGAGCTGCTGCGGGAGCGCATCGCGCGGCGCATCGCGCAAGAACTGCGCGACGGCTACTACGTGAACCTGGGCATCGGCATGCCCACGCTGGTCGCCAATTACGTTCCCAAGGGTATGGACGTGGTGCTGCAGAGCGAGAACGGCATGCTGGGCATCGGGCCGTATCCCGTCGCCGGCGAGGAAGATCCCGACCTGATCAACGCCGGCAAAGAGACCATCACCGAGATTGCAGGCACGGCGTACTTTTCGAGCGCCGATTCCTTCGCCATGATCCGTGGCGGGCACGTGGACCTGAGCGTGCTCGGCGCCATGGAGGTGGACGAGCAAGGCAACCTGGCCAACTGGATGATCCCCGGGCAGGTGGTCAAAGGCATGGGCGGCGCCATGGACCTGGTGGCGGGGGCGCGCCGCGTGATCATCGCCATGGAGCACACCGCCAAAGGGCAGCCCAAGATCCTGAAGAATTGCCGGCTACCGCTTACCGGCTTGAAAGTGGTGGACACCATCGTTACCGAGATGGCCTACATCAAGGTGAGTTCGACGGGCCTGGTGCTGGAGGAAGTTGCCCCCGGCCTGACCGCCGATGACGTACAGGCCGCCACCCAGCCCACGCTGATCATCAGCCCAAATCTAAAGGCGATGGAATTCTAGACGCGGTGCGGGCCGGCCAGCACGCGCGCCGGCAGCGTCACGATGGCCCATAGCAGCTTGAGCACTCCCTCCACGGCGATCCCCAGGATGCGGAAGGGCAGCAGCAGCAGCCACACCAAAGGGTAGAGAATCAGCGCCAGCAGCGCCAATGGCCAGCAGATCACCAACAGGATGACCCAGAGAAGAAATGTAAGCATAAAGTCCTCCCCCTGATAGTTGATACGGAGAAACCTGCTGCGAAGTTCTGGAGGAGCTTCACCATGGCTGCACGCATTACCCTGTCATGCTGAGCGAGTGCGGGCCGCTTTTGCCCGCACGAGTCGAAGCACCCCTACTCGCCGCGATTTCTTTTCAACAGGGTTGGGCAAGACGCAATAGGGGTCCTTCGACTCGCGTGCCAAACCCGGGCGCGCTCGCTCAGGATGACAGGGTGTAGTTTTCTGCGAAGCCGCTCTACACCGCCATCGCTGTTTCTGCCAGCCGCTTGAGCGACTCCGTATAGGGCGCGCGCGCGATGCCGCGCTCGGTGATGATGGCGGTGACGTAGCGGGCGGGGGTCACGTCGAAGGCGGGGTTCTCGATCTGCACCCCTTCAGGAGCGATGCGCGTTGCGCCAACGTGCGTCACCTCGCGCGCTGAGCGCTGCTCAATGGGGATGTGCTCGCCGTCGGGACACTCCATGTCCACGCTCGACCAGGGCGCGGCCACGTAGAACGGGATGCCGTGCTCCTTGGCCAGCACCGCCACCGTGTAGGTGCCGATCTTGTTGGCGACATCGCCGTTGGCCGCTACGCGGTCGGCGCCCACCACTGCCGCCTGGATCTTGCCCTGGCGCATCATCGCCCCCGCCATGTTGTCGGAGATGACCGTGGTGGGGATGCCGTCCTTCATCAGCTCCCAGGCGGTGAGCCGCGAGCCTTGCAGGAACGGGCGCGTCTCGTCCGCATAGACCGTGAGCTTCTTACCCGACTCGACCGCCACGCGGATCACGCCCAGCGCCGTGCCGTAACCGCCAGCGGTAGCCAGTGCACCGGCGTTGCAGTGCGTGAGCACCGCGCCCGAGGAAGGCAGCAGCGTGGCGCCGTGCTTCGAGATGGCTTCATTCACCGCCAGGTCTTCCACGAACATGCGCTGCGCCTCGGCGATCAGCTCCTGGCGGATGCGCTCGACCGGCATTTCGGAGCACTGCTCGAACTTCTCGCGCATGCGGCGGATGGCCCAGAAGAGGTTCACGGCCGTGGGCCGCGTCTCCGCCATTTCTTCGCAGATGTGGTCGAACTCGCGGCGCAGTTCGGCAACGTGGCCGGCGTCGGCGTCACGCGCGCCCAGGGCGATGCCCATCGCGGCCGCAACCCCGATGGCGGGCGCGCCGCGCACGATCATCTTCTTGATCGCGTCGGCAACCTCCTCCCACGTGTGGCAGGTGACGTACACCTCTTCGGTGGGAAGCTTGGTCTGGTCCAGCAGACGGATGCCGCCGTCGGTCCATTCGATGGTCTTGATCATGGGTCGTTGGTCGTCGGCTGTCGGTCGTCGGCCGTTGGCCAAGACCGCCCGCCACAAATCACAAGTCAGAAATCACGAATTGGTCCGCTGCTGCATTTGCCGCAAGTGTTCAGCGCGGACCTCGCTGGCCTTGAAGATGGCGGCAAAGGACGCCGGGTGCGCCACCCGCTCGATGCTGGCGCGACCGCCGGCTTCCTCGCGCTCCACCAGGCACAGCACGCCGACCACCTTCATGCCGGCGGCGCGCGCTGCTTCGATCGCGCTGATGGTCGAGCTGCCGGTGGTGCAGACGTCGTCCACGATCACCGCCGACGCTCCCGGCTCGCAGAAGCCTTCGATGCGCTGTCCCGTGCCGTGGACCTTCTCCCCTTTGCGCACCAAAAAGCCGTTGACGCGCCAAGCCGGCAGGTCGGGCTGCACCGGGCTGGACCGCACCTGCATCTGCTGCGCGCTGAGCACCGCGGCCGCCACCACGATGGGATCGGCGCCCAGGGTCATCCCACCGATAGCCTGGGGATTCCAGCCATAGGCCCGGATAGCGTCCAGTATCACCCGTCCGGTGAGCCGGGCGCCTTCGGCGTCGAGCGTGGTCGTGCGACAGTCGATGTAGTAGTCGCTCGTCCCCCCGGAGGACAGCTGGAACTGCCCTAGCCGGAAGGACTTTTCCGCGAGGATCTCGAGCAGGCGCTGGCGGGAGGTGATCATTTCTCCATGGGTTATAACACAGGTGTTTGAGTACCGAGCACCTCCTCTGTCACTGCTGTAGCATCCGCTCCATGTGGCGGAAGTGGTCAGTGGCGATGTAGAGCATGGCAAACAGCATGAAGTTGTAGCCCACGTGCATGAGGAAGCCGGGCGCCACATTGCGGGTGACCACACGCACCACGGTAAACACCAGGCCCACCATGAACAGGATCAGCAGCGGGGCCCAGGCGCTGCCGAGCTGGGAGGCGTGCACCAGGGCAAAGCCGAACGCCGTGAGCACCACGCCCACAGCGATTCCCAGACGCCGGGCCAGCACCGGATATAAGAATCCCCGGAAGAAGAGTTCCTCCACCAGCGGCGCCATGCTGACGCCGAACAGCGACATGATGTAGGCGGCGCTGCGGTTCTGGAAGTAACGGTCGATGGGCAGGGTTTTGGGGATGGGCAGCAGCACGGAGATGAGCTGCACTACCACCGCCAGCGCCATGCCGCCCAGCAGGTAAGCCAGCCAGCGGTGTTCGTGCGGCCAGTGCCAGCGCACGGCTTCGGCGAAGCGGCGGTGGTAATGGCGCACTACCAGCTCACGCATGAACAGCAGCACAACCATGTAGGAGAGGAGTTGCGCCAGCAGCATCACGCGCAGCATCGCCGGCGAGGCCGCCGGCACGCGGTGGTGCGTGGCCATGAGCGCCACCCCGATCAGCGTCCCGAAGATGAAAATTCCCAGGATGGCGACGACCAGGATCATCACCACGTCCCAGCCGCTCCAGACGGGATCGCGCGGCGGCCGGGCGGGCGGCATGTCCAGCGGCGGCTGGGCTTCAGGGAGCGGGCTGTCGGTGGTGGACAAGGTCGGGCGCCAGCAAAGAATTTGTAATTGGTAATTGGTAATTTGTAAATTGCAGCGCGGATGCGCTTAGACCACGGTCGCGGGCTCCCTTCGGTGGGCGCCGTTGGCGAAGTACTCGGCCAGGGCCTGTCCAGTGTAGGACTTCCGGCAGCGCATCACCTGCTCGGGCGTGCCCTGGGCGACGATGCGCCCGCCCTCCTCGCCGCCTTCCGGGCCCAGGTCGAGGATCCAATCGGCGTTGCGGATCACGTCCAGGTTATGCTCGATGATGATCACCGTGTTGCCCAGGTCGGTGAGCCGGTGGAGCACGTCCAGCAGCTTCTTCACGTCGTCGAAGTGCAGGCCGGTGGTGGGCTCGTCGAGCAGATAGAGCGTGCGTCCGGTCTGCCGCTTGGAGAGCTCGCGGGCCAGCTTGATGCGCTGGGCTTCGCCGCCGGAGAGCGTGGTCGAGGACTGCCCGAGCTGGATGTAGCCCAGGCCGACGTCCACCAGCGTCTGCAGCTTCTGCCGCACCTGCGGGATGTTTTCCAGCGCGGGCAGCGCGTCGGCAACGGGCGTCTCCAGCAGGTCGGCGATGGAGTAGCCTTTGAACTTCACCGTCAGGGTCTCGTGGTTGTAGCGCTTGCCGCCGCAGATGTCGCAGAGCACGTACACGTCGGGCAGGAAGTTCATCTCGATACGCTTCTGGCCTTCGCCCTGGCAGGCCTCGCAGCGCCCGCCGGAGACGTTGAACGAGAAGCGCCCCGCCTTATAGCCGCGCTCGCGCGCCTCTGGCAGCATGGCGTAGAGCTCGCGGATCTGGGTGAACACGCCGGTATAGGTGGCCGGGTTGGAGCGCGGGGTGCGCCCGATGGGCGATTGGTCGATGCGGATGACCTTGTCGACGTGCTCGGCGCCGGTGATGGACTTGTGTTCGCCGGGCTCTTCGCGCGAGCGGTAGAGCTGGCGTGCCAGAGCGCGATACAAGATGTCGTTCACCAGCGTGGATTTTCCCGAGCCCGAAACGCCGGTCACAACGGTCATCACCCCCAGCGGAAAGCCGGCGTCAATGTTCTTCAGGTTGTTCTGGCGCGCGCCCGCAACGGCCAGGGCGTGCCCGTTGGGCTTGCGGCGCTGGGCGCGCATTGCGATCTGCATCTCGCCGGACATGTACCTGCCGGTGAGCGACTCGGGAGCGTGCACGATCTCGTCCGGGCTGCCGTAGGCGACCACCGCGCCGCCATGGCGTCCCGCGCCCGGGCCCAGGTCGATGACGTAATCGGCGCGGCGGATGGTCTCTTCGTCGTGCTCGACCACCAGCACTGTGTTGCCCAGGTCGCGCAGCGCTTCGAGCGCGGCCAGCAGGCGGTTGTTGTCGCGCTGATGCAGGCCGATCGAGGGCTCGTCGAGCACGTAGAGCACGCCGCGCAGCCGCGAACCGATCTGGGTCGCGAGGCGTATGCGCTGCCCTTCACCGCCGGAGAGCGTGGCGGCAGAGCGGTCGAGCGA
>JAHFUA010000151.1 GCA_023265315.1 Acidobacteriota bacterium
GCGGAGGCGGAGTGCCGCCGGAGTAGACGGGGGGTTCGCCCAGGCTGCCCTTGGGCGGCGGGCGCTTGCGCTAATTCGCCTTCAGCGACGCCCGCCGCGAAGCCATCCAGGGACTCAGCCGCCTCCTCAAGCAGGCTGGCGGCTCAGACCGCTCTCCTTCTACCTGAGCCTGTTTTTGGCGCGTGGGCAGAACTTGACTCAAGCGTATATAATTCTATAATCGCGTATCGAAGGCTATACCATGGCACTGAGCATTAAAGATAGGGAGGCCGAGCGTCTGGCCCGGCAGGTTGCCCGAGAAACCGGTGAGTCCCTAACGGGTGCAATAAAGACTTCCCTCCAGGAACGCTTACAGCGGCTAAAACAGCGGCGCCAGCAACGCAACACGATCGAAAAACTCGAGGATATATTACGCCGTGTGGACGCGCTTCCGACTCTGGATACCCGGCCAGAGGATGAGATTCTGGGGTACGACCACCAAGGGCTGCCGCGCTGATGGTGATCGATACCTCAGCATTGCTTGCCATCTTCTTGGCAGAGCCAGAACGAAAGCAATTCTTAAAGTTAATAACTGAAGCCGAAACACGGCTCATTTCCGCGGCCAACGCCTTTGAGACAGGTATTGTCCTGGAAGCCAGGCGTGGTGAAGCCGCGGGCCGCGAGTTCGATTTTTTCCTGGATCGCGCAAGGCTCGATATTGTCCCGGTCGACGCCGAGCAAGTTGAAATTGCACGTGCAGCATGGCGCAGATACGGCAGAGGTCGCCACCCGGCGGCACTCAATTTTGGGGACTGTTTTGCTTACGCGCTCGCACGGGCCTTCGGGGAGCCACTTCTAGCCAAAGGCGATGATTTTGTCCGCACTGACATTGAGGTGTGTGCGGGTTGAAATCGCAGCGACTGCTAGTTATTCAGGGACAAAGCACGGCGACTTCCCGCATTGGCCGCCGGCCCGCCAGCTAGTATCATGTAGCCATGAACCTCGGCTTCCCCGAGATGCTGTTCCTGTTTCTTCTGGCCCTATTGTTGTTTGGGCCGAAGAAGCTGCCGGAGATCGGTCGCCAGATCGGCCGCGGCCTGGCCGAGTTCAAGCGGGCTTCCAATGAGCTGAAGGGGCAACTGGAAAACGAGATGCGGCTGCTGGAGACCGAAGACCGCGAGAAGAAGATCTCGCCGCCTCCGCCGCCTCCCGAGAACACCGTCGCTGCCTCGGCGGAGACTGCGTCCGCACCTGCGGAGCCCGCAGCTCTCGCCGCCGTCGCCACTGGCGCTCCCGCGAATGCGGAGCCGCAGATCTCCACGCTGCCGGCGACCGACCATCCGCCGACGGTTACGACCGCAGCTTCGGAACACCCGCCCTCGCCCGGTCCCGGAGTAGAAGGTGCCTGAGACCGAGAGCGAGACGGAATCCCGGCAAGAGCTCACCGGCATGAGTTTCCTCCAGCACCTGGAGGAGTTGCGGCGCCGCATCATCTACTCGCTTTTGGGTGTGGCGGCGGGCTTCTGCGTTGCCTGGTGGTACCACGTGCAGATCTTCGGGTTTATGCAGAACCCGATCATGATCGCGCTGCATGCCCATAAACTCGACGAGAAGCTGGTTTACCTGAACCCCACCGAACCCTTCAACATGTACTTGAAGGTGTCGCTGATCGCCGGGCTGTTCATCGCCTCGCCTTTCGTGCTGTACCAGGTGTGGGCCTTCATCGCGCCCGGACTTTACCGCCACGAGCGGCGCTACGTGCTGCCCTTCATGTTTTCGACCGTGGGACTGTTCCTGGCGGGCGGAGCCTTCGGCTACAAGATGGTGTACCCGGCCGCGCTCGATTTCCTGATCGGTTACAGCTCGCAGTTCCAGCCCATGATCACCATCGGCGAATACACCGACCTGTTCCTGGTGGTGGTGGCGGGGATGGGGATCATCTTCGAGATGCCCATCCTGATTTTCTTTCTGGCGTTGCTGGGAATCGTGACCGCGGGCTGGATGTGGCGGAACCTGCGTTACTCCATCCTGGTGATCTTCATCATCGCGGCCATCGTGACCCCCACCACCGACATCCTCAACATGTGCATCTTCGCTGCGCCCATGGTCGCGCTCTACGTGCTCAGCATCGGGATCGCCTTCGTGGTGCACCCCAAGCGGCGCAAGGCCCGCGCGGCCAAAGCCAAAGCGCAAGCATGATCGTCCCCGACTCGCGGCGAAAGTGGCTGGCGGCGGGCGTGCCCGCGTTGCTGATGGTGCTGGTGCTCGCCCCGCTGGCCCTCAAACGTCTGGGTCGGCTTCCTGAGAGGCCGCCTGCCACCCAGGCGCAGGCAGCGTCACCAGAGATTGTGCCGGTGAGCGCCGCGGCCGGGCCTGCCGGAGAGTCCCCTCACATCAACGGCGCGCGCGCCATGCAGTATGTGCGCGACGTGGTCGCTTTCGGACCACGTCCGATCGGCAGTGCAGCCCACAAGAAGCTTGCAGCCTACCTGGTCGCGCACCTGAAGGGCGTGACCGTCGAGCACGACGATTTCACCGCCTCGACCCCGGACGGCAGTTTCCCCATTCACAACATCATTGCCAAGTTTCCCGGCACCAAGCCGGGGGCGGTGGTGATCGCCACGCACTACGACACGCTGATGCGGGTGAAGGGCTTCGTCGGTGCCAACGACGGCGGCTCCGGCACCGGGCTTCTCCTCGAGCTCGCCAACCAGCTCCGCGGCGCCAAGCGGAACGGGTACAGCGTCTGGCTGGTGTGGCTGGATGGGGAGGAAGCGGTCCGCCAGTGGTCGGAGACAGACAGCCTCTACGGCAGCCGGCATCTCGCTGAAAAGTGGCAGAAGGACGGCACTCTCAGGCAGGTCAAGGCCTTCCTGCTGGCGGACATGATCGGTGACGCCGACCTCAACATCGACCGCGACGAGAACTCCACGCCCTGGCTCGAAGACCTGGTCTTCCAGGCAGCAAGCAAACTCGGCTACCAGTCTCATTTCTTCGCGCGTCGGCTGGCGATCGACGATGACCACCTGCCGTTCGCCAAGGCCGGCGTTCCCGTCGCTGACCTGATCGACTTCGACTACGGCTACAACAACGTCTTCTGGCACACGCCCCAGGACACGCTCGACAAGCTTAGCCCCAAGAGCCTCGAGATCACCGGGGATGTGCTGCTGGAAACCGTGCGCCTGCTGGACCAGAAATAGCCCTTCAAGTTCTTGTCATTCCGAGCGGGCTTTAGCCTGCGAGGAATCTGCTGTTTTAAAACCCCGCTGCTACACTGTCTGCCGATGTCTTCTCTCCACGTCGTCACCGGCGCTTTCGGCTATACCGGCAAGTACATCACGCGCGAGCTGCTGGCGCGCGGTGGGCGCGTGCGAACGCTGACCCGCCCGCATCCGGACCGGCCGAATCCCTTCGGGGAGGAAATCGAAGTCGCGCCCCTCGACTTCGCCAACTTTGACGAGCTAGTCCGCAATTTGACGGGCGCGACCACGCTCTACAACACGTATTGGGTACGCTTCCCTGTTGGTCAGGCGACCTTCGATTCAGCGGTTGAGAACACGAAGACGCTGATCCGCGCCGCCAAACAGGCGGGCGTTCGCCGCGTGGTGCAGATCAGCGTGTCCAATCCCTCGCTCGACTCTCCCTATGCCTATTTTCGCGGGAAGGCCCGGTTGGAGAAGGTGCTTGCGGAATCTGGGCTCTCGTACGCTATCATCCGCCCCACCGTGATCTTCGGGCCCGAGGACATCCTCATCAACAACATTGCCTGGCTGCTGCGCCGCTTCCCGGTGTTCGCCATTCCAGGTTCGGGCGCCTATCGCATCCAGCCGGTTTCGGCAGAAGACAACGCCACTCTGGCGGTGGATGCCGGCGAGCGCGAGGACAACCTGGTTCTCGACGCGGCTGGCCCGGAAATCCACACGTATGAGGAGTTAGTTCGCTTGATCGCCCGCGCCGTGGGCAGCCACGCACGTATCGTCCATCTTCCGCCGGGGCTGGTTTGGGCATTGGCGTGGTTCTTGGGAAAGATCGTCAACGATGTTCTGCTGACACGCGAAGAGCTCGGCGCCTTGGTGGACGATCTGCTGGTCTCGCACCAGCCACCGACCGGGAAGTCACGCTTCAGCGACTGGCTTCAGCGCAATGCCTCGGCCGTGGGCGCGCAGTATGCTTCGGAGCTGGGCCGCCATTTTCGCTGATCCTTCAGAACAGCAAGTCATTCTCCACCTGAGCCGGGTTGTCTAGGTCTTATTGTTCCCCATATCCGGTTGTCACCTCGCGCGACTCGCCGCCACCATCATGTCGCAGTGTGGCCAGGTGCGCGTTCTCACGAGACAACAACAATCCTGCACTGTGTCTCTGTGCCTCGGTGGTGTGTTCGATTCAGCAGGAACGCCACGTCGCTGCTGTACCCGGAAACCCACTAGCCACGTGCAACGCGAAACGTGAAACTGCCTTCATGCAGCTTTCCCTCGCCGACTGGCTGGTCGTCCTGGCTTATTTCGCAGTCAATCTGGGGATTGGGTTCCTGTACTACCGCCGCGCCAGCGGCAGCGTGAGCGAGTACTTCATCTCCGGGCGCAACGTGCCCTGGTGGCTGGCCGGAACCTCCATGGTGGCGACCACCTTCGGCGCCGACACTCCGCTGGTGGTCACCGGCATCGTGTACCGCTACGGCATCGCCGGCAACTGGCTGTGGTGGACGATGGCGCTCAGCGGCATGATGACGGTCTTCTTCTTCGCCCGGCTGTGGCGGCGCGCCGGCGTGCTCACCGACATGGAGTTTGCCGAGCTCCGCTACGCCGGACGCCCGGCGGCCTTCCTGCGCGGCTTCCGCGCGCTCTACCTCGCGCTGCCGGTGAACACCATCATCATGGGATGGGTGAACCTGGCGATGGCCAAGATCCTTGAACTGACGCTGGGCGTAAAGCGCCTGGAAGCCGTCATGTTCTGCCTGGGGATGACCGTGCTCTACACCGCCATCTCCGGCCTGTGGGCGGTGCTGTGGACCGACCTGCTGCAATTTGCGCTGAAGATGGGGATGGTAATCGTGCTGGCCATCTTCGCCGTGCGCGCGGTGGGCGGCATTCACGGGCTGACCTCGCGGCTCGCGGCGCACGATGCCGCGACCGGATCGCAGTCGCTGGCCTTCGTGCCCGACTGGACCTCGGGCTGGTTCCTCATGTTCCTGGTGTACCTGAGCGTGAACTGGTGGGCGAGCTGGTATCCCGGCGCCGAGCCCGGCGGCGGAGGCTACATCGCCCAGCGCATCTTCTCGGCGAAAAACGAGAAGCATTCTCTCGCCGCCACCTTGTGGTTCAACCTGGCGCATTACGCGCTGCGTCCCTGGCCGTGGATCCTGACCGCGCTGGTGGCGGTCGTCCTTTACCCCAGCCTGCGCGATCCGGAAGTCGGCTACATCCAGGTGATGATCGGGCATCTGCCGGCGAGCCTGCGCGGGCTGATGCTGGCTGGCTTCGCCGCCGCCTACATGTCCACCATCGGAACCCACATCAACCTGGGCGCATCCTACCTGATCAACGACTTCTATCGCCGCTTCGTCAAGCGCGACGCCGGCGAGCGGCACTACGTGCGCGCCTCGCGCCTGGCGACCATCGTGGTAACGCTGCTGGCCGCGGTCGCGACTTACTTCATGAGCTCCATCGAAGTAGCGTGGAAGTTCCTGATCTCCATCGGCGCAGGCGCAGGCCTGGTGTTCATGCTGCGCTGGTTCTGGTGGCGCATCAACGCCTGGTCGGAGATCAGCGCCATGAGCGCCGCCGGGATTTCTTCGCTGCTGCTGCAATCGCGGGCCGCCACGGGCGTCGTCGAACGCCTGCGCGCGCTCGATCCACAGTTGCCCGCCGGCTCGCTGAACGCCGCCGATCCACACGGCTTTGCCTGGCTGATGATCCTGACCACGGCCATCACCACCGTCACCTGGCTGATCGTGACCTTCCTCACGCCTCCTGAACCGGCCGCCAAGCTGCGCGAGTTCTACGAGCGCGTGCGCCCGGCAGCCGCCGGATGGCGCGCTGTGGCTGGGATCGAGCGGCAACCCGCCAGACAGAGCCTGCTGTGGTCCGCCGCCGACTGGATCGCGGGCTGCGGTCTTATCTATGCCTCGCTGTTCGGCATCGGCTACCTGATCTTCGGACGCGCGCGAACGGGAATCACCTTGCTGATGACCGCCGCCGCCTGCGCGGTATTCATCTTCTGGGACCTTGGGCGCCGCGGCTGGGATGTACTAAGCGGCGAGAGGTGAGACGTTCTGGTCTCACCAATGCTCAACGCTGCGCCGAACCCACGATTGTTAGTGAGAAGGCGATTTCTCGCCAGTTGACCCAACTAGCTACCTTGCAATCGCGAAAAATGTAGCACTGCTGTGGTGACCTCTAGGGCTGCGGCACGATATTGGCGTGCCGGGCAACCTCTTGCCAGCGACCCTGCTGCTTCATCCAGATCGCAGTAAATCGGAGTTGCTCAGTCTTCCCGGCATTCGGCATCTTCCCGCCCCAGATGACTGTTTCGCTACCCGCCAGGATCACGGTGTCACGATAAACGCGCGCGTATTCGATGCGGCGATCGTATGAGGTGATTACGAGAAAGCCTGACTGCACCATGCCGAACACTTGTTGCTTGTTCACAAACTTGTTCAAGGGATTGGTGACAACGATGTCGTTGGACCAGAGCCGCGCCATTGTTTTTGGGTCGTTGTGCAGGAACGCCTGGACTTCCTCGTCGCTAGCTTGGCGTACTTCCTGTTCCGCCTGCCTGTCGGCGGATGTTGGCGAC
>JAHFUA010000152.1 GCA_023265315.1 Acidobacteriota bacterium
GTGGGCAGTTGGCCCAGTTCTAGAAGGTCGTCCGGTCGTTGGCCAACAAGAGTCGTGGCGGCCGACGGCCGACGACCGGCGTCTAAGCCTGTCGCGCCGTCTGCCCTGCCGCTCCCACCGGCGCTCGGCGGTTACGGGTGACCAGCCACACGATCAGCGCGACGATCAACCAGACGATGGCCACCAAAACCAGGACCGGTAGCAGCACCCATCCTCTGCCGAACGACACCACCTCGCCGTGAATTGCCGCGGTGGGCGCCCTCCTGATGGCTCCGCCGAAAACTGCCACATCGCCGCCCGCCTGAGCCCCGTCCTCCAGCCGAACCGTTCCCCAAAAGACCGCGATATCGCTCTTCACGCTGCCCTCGACCACCACGCGCCCGCCGAACACGGCGATGTCGCCGTTGACTCTGCCGCGGACATAAACCGAGCAATTGAAGCAGGCGATATCGCCCACGCTCTGCCCGGCATCGACGGTGATATTGCGGCCGAACTCCACTCGGTCCTGGTCGGGTTTCTGGGCAAGTGCAGCGGTGGAGAGGGCAAGCGTCACGATGAGACCGGCAAGCGTGATGCGGCCGGCTGCGCGAAATCGCGTTGGCATGATATCCCCCGAGATTTAGGCAGTATACGTCGGCCGGCCCGCAAAGCTTCGGCTTCAGCTCTTACCGGTCTCGAAGGCGAAGGTGAGCAGCGTCTTCTGCTCCAGTTCGTGGGCTTTGGCCGAGCCCGTCGCCGGACTGGCGCTGATCGAGCGCGTCACCTTCAGGACCGGCCGCCCGTGGGCGATGCGCCGCAGCCGCGGGCGCATGTAAAACAGCGCTCCCATGTTGGCGGGCTCTTCCTGCACCCATACGATGTCTGCTTGCGGATGCCGCTCCAGCTCCGCCGACAGCTCTTCCTCGGGAAACGGATACAACTGGTCGACGAAGACGATGGCGGTCGAGTCATCCTTGCGGCGCTTGCGCTCCAGGCGCAGTTCGTGACCGATCTTGCCGGTGCAGATCAGTAGGCGGGAAGCGTTCTCGACCGCGGGATCAGGCAGGACGCGCCGGAATCGCGGCTGGGAGAATTCGCCCAGCGGCGAGGCCGCATCCGGATGCCGCAGCATGCTCTTGGGCGTAAACACGATGAGCGGCTTGCGCCACTTGCCGAGCGCCTGCCGCCGCAGCAGGTGAAAATACTGCGCCGCAGTGGAGGGCTGGCAAATCTGTACGTTGTCCTCGGCCGCCAGTTGCAGGTAGCGCTCGATGCGCGCGCTGGAATGCTCCGGACCCTGGCCTTCATAGCCGTGAGGCAGCAGCAGCACTAACCCGGAAAGCAAGTTCCACTTGTCCTCGCCGGAGGTTATGAACTGGTCGATGATCACCTGCGCGCCGTTGGCGAAGTCTCCGAACTGCGCCTCCCACAGCACCAGCGTCTCGGGATAATCGCGGCTGTAGCCGTACTCGAATCCCAGCACCCCGGCTTCCGAGAGCTCGGAGTTGTACACCTCAAAGCACGCCTGGTCTGGCGCAACCTGCGTGAGCGGGAAATACCTCTGCTCGTTCTCGACGTCCACCAGCACGGCGTGGCGCTGGTTGAAGGTGCCGCGCTGGCTGTCCTGGCCGGTAAGGCGGACCGGAATGCCCTCGCGCAGCAGCGAGCCGAAAGCGAGCGCTTCGGCCATGCCGTAATCCACCGCAGCTTTTCCTTGCCCCATCTGCGCGCGCTGCTCCACCAGGCGCTTGATCTTGGGATGGATGTGGAAGCCTTGCGGAATCCGCGTCAGGGCGTCGGTGATCTCGCCCAACTCCGCCGCGTCCACTCCGGTATCGACTTCATACTCCGGCAGCCAGCGCCCGCCGGCGAACTGCGACCAGTATTCCGGCAGGGTGCGCATGGTGGGCTTCTTCTCCAGCTTGCGCGCATTCTTCTGTGCGGCTTCAAGTTCGCTGTGAGCTCGGTCGGCGATGGCCGCCGTCGCCGACGCATCCGCGCCGATGCATCCGCCATAAAGCTTCCACAGCGGGAGATGATCTTTGATCTTCTTGTAGAGCAGCGGCTGGGTGATGGTGGGATCGTCCACCTCGCTGTGACCGTGGCGGCGGTAGCCGATCAGGTCGATGACCACGTCATCGTGGAAGCGATAGCGGTACTCAAGCGCCAGCGCGGCGACCCGTACTGCCGCCTCCGGATCTTCCCCGTTGACGTGGAAGATGGGGATCGCCTGCCGCTTGGCCAGTTCGGCGGCAAAGCGCGCGGTGTGCAACTCCGGCGGGCGGGCCGTGAAGCCGATCAGGTTGTTGGCAATGATGTGGATCGTCCCCCCGACGGTGAAGCCCTCGAGGCCGGCGAAGTTGAGCGTCTCAGCGGCAATGCCCTGGCCGGCGAAAGCGGCGTCGCCATGGATGACGATCGGCAGGACCAGCTCCTGTCCCTTGGCGCCGGCGCGAACCTGCTTGGCGCGCGTGCGGCCCATGGCGACTGGGTCCACAGCCTCGAGATGGCTGGGGTTCGACACCAGGTGGATGTGGACTTTGCGTCCGTTGCGGGCGACGTAATCGCCGGTAGCGCCGATGTGATACTTCACGTCGCCGCCGCCGAGGACGCTGCGTGGGTCTACATCCTCGAAGTTGGCGAAGATCTCCTCCGCCGGGCGGTTGACCACGTGCGCCATCACGTTCAGCCGCCCGCGATGGCTCATGGCCAGCACCGACCACTCCGCCTGGTGCTTCGCCGCGCCTTCCAGGATCTGGTCCAGCAAGGGGATGAGCGCCGTCACGCCCTCCAGCGAAAAGCGTTTGGTGCCCAGGTACCTCGCCTGCAGCACCTGCTCGAAAACTTCGGCGCGCACCACCCGCTCCAGGATGCGCTCGCGGTCCGGCGCGGCGGGCGCGCTCTCCAATCGCTGCTGAATCCAGCGGCGCCGCTCCGGGTCGGGCAGGTGCATGAACTCTGCCCCAATCGTTCCGCAGTAGAAATGGCGGGCCTGCTCGGCGTCGGCGCCGTCGAGGTCGAGCTCCGGGTACGGCTCGGGTTTGAGGAACCCGAGCGGATCGAGGTCCGCCTCCAGGTATCCCCAGCGACGGAACAGATCAAAGACCTGTTCCTTTTCGAAAGTGGCTGTCGAGACCGGCATCTCCAGTTAAGGATGCGCGCCACCACCCAGCGGACTCAGTGGCCGCGCCTCATCCGTAGGCGTGCACGTGTTCCGGCTTCACCCGGTATAGGACGCGCACTTCGCCCGGCTGCCGGTAAGGGTATTCGTCCACGCCCAGATACTTCTTCGCCAGCTTGTCGATGTGCTGGTCGGCGCCCTTCTCGGTGATGTCCACCACCCGCCCGCGGACCTCGAGGTAGCGGTAGGGATTGTCGGGGTCAATGAGCGTGAGCGTCACCCGTGGGTCGCGGCGGACATTCTTGTCCTTCAGCCGGCCGCGCGCCGAGTTGAAGATCACATTGCCGTTATCGGCGTCGACCCAGACTGGCGTCACCTGCACATCGCCGTTGGGCATCAGCGTGGCCAGGCTGGCGAAGGCGCGCTTATTGAACAGGTCGCGGTATTTTTCCGGGATGGTTACATCAGCCATGGTGTCCTCCGTTACTCGCCCTTGCTCTTGCTCGGCTCGCTGGCCAGTTGGATGGGCGCACCGGTGAACAGCGCTCCCGCTCCATTCTCCGCCGCCAGCTTGTTGAATCCGCTCACGTCCGTGCTTAGCAGCCCATTGAAGTCCTGGAGGAGGGCTTGCAGCTCCTTGTAGAGGCCGTCATGTTCCTCCACCAGCAGCGGGCTGGGAGCGCGGTCATAGTCCATCATGATCCCGCGCAGCAGGTCCTGATAGCGGTCGTGCAGTTTCTGGGTGAAGCGGATGTAGTCTTTGGCGTCGGGTCCTTGGGATTCGGTGTTGTACGCCCGCTCCTGGAGCTCCTTGACCTTCTTCTCCAGCGCGCGCGCCTGCTGCAGCACCGGCGCAAAACCCGCGGGCACCACGCGGCCGGAGGTCGCATCCGCCGTCAGCAGCTTCTTCATCACGCCGATCTGCGAGTTGAGGCTGTCCAGACGATTGAGCGCCTCGTTCAGGTCGGAAAGCTGATCGCGGACCTCGAGCGCCATCCTGGTCTGGGCGCTGAACGCTTCCATGTCGGCGGGGAAGCGAGGATCGGCCGCCACCTCCACCCTCTGCGCTTCGGTCTTGCCGTTCACGGTCACTGAAACCTGGTAAGCGCCGGGCACAACCGGCGGTCCGAGGTTGGTCTCAAAGAACATGCTGGGCTCGGGCGGCGGCAGGAAGCTCAGGCGGACCGGCTGCTGGTAACGGAGATCCCAGAGCGCGCGGTTGAAGCCGGGCTTGGATTGACCGTAGAACGTCTTCACCCACTTGCCATCGGCATCCGAAACCACGATCTTCACCGGCGTTTCCTGTTTCTCCTTCATCTCCGGCGTGACTTCGATCTCCGATTTCAGGAAATAATCGATTACCGCTCCGCGTGGTGCGTCGGGCGCGGAGAAGCCTGCCTGGCTGAAGCCACGCTTGTTCCACAGGTGCCAGCGATGTGCCGGCTGCACGCTGAACAAGTGGAAATCGCCGGCCGCCGTCTCGGGCGTCATCTCCTCCAGCGCCGTGAGATTGTCGAACACGAAGACGCCGCGCCCGTGAGTGCCGACCACCAGGTCGTGCGTCCGCTTGACGAACTTCAGGTCGTAGATCGGCGCCGTCGGGAAGTTGCTCTTCAGCGGCTTCCATTCTTCGCCGTCGTTATCGGAATAGAAGAGCCTCGCGTCGGTGCCTGCCACCAGGAAGCCGCGTCGGTTGGGATCCTCGCGCACCACGCGCGCCGGATCGCTGGCTGGCAGCCCCTTGGTAATCGCCGTCCACGTCTTGCCAAAATCGTGGGTCTTGAAGACGTAGGGTTTGTCGTTGTCGAGCTCGTGGAAGTCCACGGCCACATAGCAGGTATCGGCGGAAAACGGCGAGGCCTCGATCTGCTGGATGCGTCCCCACTCCGGCAGCCTGGGCATCGAAGCGGAAACGTTCGTCCAGCTCTGTCCGCCATCGCGTGTCACCTGCACCACACCGTCGTCGGTGCCCACCCAGATCACCTTGGGATCGACCGGCGAGAGGGCGATCGACAGGATAGTGTCGAAGGTTTCCGCTCCGCTGAGGTCAAGTTCCACCGGGCCGCCGCTGTGCTGTTGCTTGGTTTTGTCGTTGCGCGTCAGGTCGGGGCTGATCTGCGACCAGTTCATGCCGCCGTCGGTGGACTTGAACAACACGTTGCCGCCCAGGTAGACCTCGTTGGGATCGCTGCTCGACACTGCGATGGGCGAAGTCCAGTTGAAACGGTACTTCAACTCGGCGGGCGGCATCTGGCCGACGCCGGACAGATACGGACGGGCGTAACGCGTCATGCCCGTCTGGCTGTCGAGGCGCCGGATGTGGCCGTTCTGCGAATCGACATAAATGATGTTGGATTTGCCGGGAGCAGGCACGATGTACTCGCCATCGCCCATCACCGCCACCCACCAGTCGGCGCCGACCACGCCCTCGCGGCTCAGGCTGCTGGAGGGACCGCACCAGCCGAAGTTGTCCTGCAATCCGCCGCAGATCAGGTAGGGCTCGTGGTCGCTGGTGGCAACTTGATAGAACTGCTCGATGGGCAGGTTGTCGAGATAGCGCCAGTTCTTCCCGGCATCAGCGGAGATATACACGCCGCCGTCGTTGCCATTGATTATGCGATCCGGATGCTCGGGATCGATCCACAGCGCGTGCTGGTCAGGATGGACGCCCTTGCCGATTACTTTGGCCGTCTTGCCGCCATCGCGCGATTCCACGATGTCGAATGACAGGAAGTACAGATGGCTCTCGTCCTTCGGCGCCACGAACAGGCGCGTGAAGTAGAACGGCCGGGCATTGATCATGCGATTGTTGCTGATTTCCTTCCAGTGGTCGCCCAGGTCGGTGGAATCCCAGAGCACGCCCTTCTTTGCGTCGACCAGCGCGTAAACGTGCTGCGGATTGCTGGGCGCGATCGCGAGGCCGATGCGGCCCAGCGGCGGCTTGGGCAGGCCCTCGCCCAGCTTCTTCCACACGCTGCCGCCGTCGGTGGAGCGGTAGATGCCGCTCGCGTTGCCGCCGTTCACCAGCGTCCACGGATAGCGTCGCACCTCCCACATGCCGGCGAACAGGACCATGGGATTCGCGGCATCCATCACCAGGTCGCTGGCCCCGGTCTGCTCGTTCACGTAGAGCACCTTCTGCCAGGTCTTGCCGCCATCGGTGGTGCGGTACACGCCGCGGTCGGGGCCGCTGCCCCACACCCGCCCCAGGGTCGCGACGAAAACCACGTCGGGGTTCGCCGGGTGCACCAGGATGGCCGAGATCTGGCCCACGTTGTCCAATCCCATGAACCGCCAGCTCGCGCCGGCGTCGGGCGAGAAATACACGCCGTGCCCGGTGACCACGTCATTGCGCGGGTTGGCTTCGCCGGTGCCGACCCAGATGAGGCTCGGGTTCGAGGGCGCCAGGGCGATGGCGCCGATGGAGGCCGACGCCTCCTTCTCGAAGATCGGCTTCCAGGAAAGTCCGCCGTCAATGGTCTTGAACACGCCGCCGGCGGCGGCGCCGGCGTAGTAGATGTTCGCCTGGCCGCTCACGCCCGCCACCGCCGTCACTCGCCCGCCGCCCACCGCCGGACCCAGATTGCGGAACTTGATGTTCTCCAGGATGTCGTGGCTCTTCTCGCCGGGGGGCTTCTCCTTCTCGTCCGCCTGCGCGGCCATGCAAAAGA
>JAHFUA010000002.1 GCA_023265315.1 Acidobacteriota bacterium
CCCATGCCCTCTTTCGCGACCGCTGCCACCACCAGCAACAGCATGAGCACAAGCAGGACCACAAGCAACTTCTTCATCTCGGATCTCCTCGCTTCTTGCGGCGCGTGCCGCAAGTTGGTTTGGCAAACCAGACCTGATATCCCCACATGAAAGGGACTAACTTTTACCTTCCCACGGCGAGATTTTCAAGCAAAAACCGTTTCTGCTTGTAATCAATTTGTAACTGGAACGGGGAACTCAGCGCTTCTGCGCGGAGGACGCGGAACTCTGTGATCGTGGCTGGGGAGCGAGGTAAACCACTTCCCCGGGACGCGCGTACTTGAGCTGCTCGCGGGCTTCACGCTCAATCGCCCGGGGATCGCTCTTCAGCTCGCGCACCCGCTGGGAGATGCGGTCGTTCTCCTGCTCGAAACGGAGGATGTCCTGCTGGAGCCTATGATTTTCCGCGCGCTTGTGCCGGTAAGCCGCCATACCGTTGGCCCCGAAGACCACGTGGTAGGCCAGCATCACGACCAGCAACGACATGCCCGCGGTCGCCAGCTTGCGCCGCGCTGCAAAGAGCCATGTTCCTGCGCGCAGCAGGAGTTGGTGTTGCGCAATGAAGTCTGCCAGCCGCTCCCAGTCCAGCATCAGTGGAAGATCCATTCCTTGGCCTGACCGCTGAGTTTCGCCAAATCGTCGCGGGACCGCGCTTCCGTATAGACGCGCACCACCGGTTCGGTGCCCGAAAGCCGGTAACACACCCACGAGCCGCCCTCGAACAGCAGCTTCAGCCCGTCGGTGCGCACCACGCCGGCGACCTTGCGTCCGAAAAACTCACGCGGTTCCGCTTTCAACTTGCTAGTGAACTGCTCTTTCACTTCCGGCGTCAAGCGGAAGTTCTCCCGCAGGGGGTAAAAGGAACCTACTTTGCCAAATAGGATCTGCAGTTGTTCGCGCAGCGGCTTGTGGCGGCGCGCCACCATCTCCGCCGCGAGCAGTCCGGCGATGATACCGTCTTTTTCTGGGACATGGTGCCGGATCGAGAGTCCCGCGCTCTCTTCCCCGCCGATGGCGATCTTGTCCTGCTTGATGAGCTCGCCGATGTACTTGAAGCCCACCGGCGTCTCGTGCAGTTCGACGCCGTGGTGCCGCGCCAGAGCGGTGATGAGGTTGGTGGTGGCGACCGACTTGGCTACACCATTCTTCCAGCCGCGCGTTTCGACCAGATAATCGAACAGCAGGGCGATGAGGTAGTTGGGCTGGAGGAAGGAGCCGTCCTGGTCAAGGATGCCGAAGCGGTCAGCGTCACCGTCGGTTGCGATCCCAATGTGTGAATTGGTCTCGGCCATCTTGTGGCGCAGTTCGGAAAGCAAGTGGTCATCGGGTTCCGGCGCGTGTCCGCCGAAGAGCACGTCGCGGCAGTCGTGGACGGTCCGCACCTGCACCCCGGCTTCGCGCAGCAGCGCGTCGGGATATCCGCGCGCCGCTCCCCACAGCGGGTCGAAACAGACGCGCACCCCGGCTTTGCGGATAGCTTCCAAGTCCACCAGTTCGCGGAGCCGCGCCAGGTAGGCGGCGCGGGCGTCGACATTGACGGGCTGGACGCCTTGGACTGCGAGCGGCTGGCCGTCGAGCCGCGCGATCTCCGCCTCGATCTGATTTGTGACTTCGGGCAGCGCCGACGCGCCGTCCGGGGTCGAGAACTTGATGCCGTTGTACTCGGGAGGATTGTGGGAGGCGGTGAAGTTGATGGCGCCATCCGCCTGGGAGCGGATCACTTCGTAGGCGATGGCCGGTGTGGGCGCGGGCTCAGCGATCACCAGCGGCGTGATGCCGTGCGCCGCGAGGATCTCGGCCGCCATCGCGACCAACGTCTCTCCCAGGAAGCGCGGATCCCGGCCCACGATCACGCGCGCCCCGCGCGGCTTTTGCGAAACCACATAGCGCGCGATGCCGGTGACCGCGCGCCGCACATTCGCCAGCGTAAACTCTTCGGCGATGACCGCCCGCCAGCCCGAAGTGCCGAATTTGATGGCCGTTGTCATATAGAATTCCAGCGCGTTGCAGCCACGGCATTGTAAATGACCGATAAGCGAATCGTCCTGACCACCACTGGATCGGAGGAGGAAGCGCGCAAGATCGCGCAGGCGCTGGTCGAGCGGCGCCTGGCCGCCTGCGTCAACATCGTGGGGCCGATCCATTCGGTGTACCGCTGGAAGGGCGCGGTGGAGAACGCGCCCGAGCACCTGCTGATCATCAAGACCACGTCGGCGGCGTTCCCGCACGTGCGCGATGCCATCCGCGAGCTGCATTCCTATGAGCTGCCGGAGTGCGTCATGCTGAGCCTTGAGGCAGGGAGTGAGGAGTATCTGAAGTGGATTGGAGACTCCGTGGATTGAGCGATTGAGTCATTGATTCATTGAGCCATTGAGTCATTGGGTCACGGGCCCTCCGCGTTCCTCTGTGTCCTCTGTGGTTAATCCTTCGGTTTGCGGCCGCTCAGGTTCAGCCGCCAATAGTCCAAAGTGAACGGCGGATCGTCGGCGCCGGCCTGGCGCGCGAGCTCGTCCAAAAAGCGTTCGCGCCCGGCGGGATCGGGAATGCGCGCCACGTGCCGGTGAAGCGTCACCGTGGCCAGGAACTCTTTGTACTCCTGCCTGTCGGAAAGGGTTGCGGGCGCTTCCTCCAGCCAGGTCTCGACCTCGATGAAACCAGCGCGGTGCATGCGGTCTGCAGTAATGATTTTGTCCTCGTAATGCGTGGGCGCCTGCCATCCCGCGAAGAAAGGCGCGAACTCTGGCCGCGACATCAGCGCGATAGCGCGCTCTCTGACGCGTGCCAGATTCGCACCACCGCCGCACTGCGCTACCAGCCAGCCGCCGGGTTTGAGCGCTCGGAACAGGCTGCGGAAGAGCCGCTCGTGGTCCGGGACCCAGTGGAAAGCTGCGGTGCTGAAGATGTCGTCAAGAACGCCGTCGAGAGGGATGTCGTGCAGGTCGGCGGCGATGAAGAACACCTGCCCGGGGAACTTCGGCTCAAGGTGCTGGCGCGCAGTTTGCAGCATGTTCTGGGAGAGGTCCATCGCGACCACGCGCCCGCGCGGCAGGCGTTCGAGCAGCTTGGCGGTCACCTTGCCGCTGCCGCAGCCGGCGTCGGCCACGGTCTCGTCGCCGCGCAGTGGCAGACGGTCGAGGACCTTCAGCCCCCACTCCAACTGCGGCCGCGCGAGCCGGTGATAGGCCTCGGAGTTCCATTCGCGCGATGCTTGGTTCCGGGTCACAACATCAACCGTCTCTGTAGAGACGTAGCTTGCTCGTCTAATTTCTCCGAGACGCAGCAAGCTGCGTCTCTACATGGGAAACTCTGCGTCCTCGGCGGTTTTCAATCAGATGGCCGCCAGCGCCTGATCGAGGTCGCGGATGATGTCCTCCGCGTCTTCGATGCCGACGGAGATGCGCACCATGCCGTCAGTGATGCCGATCGCGCGCCTTCCCTTCTCGCCCAGCGCGGCGTGGGTCATGGTGGCAGGATGGGAGATCAGCGTCTCCACTCCGCCTAGCGATTCTCCCAGAAAGCAGACACGCAACTTGCGCAGCATTCTCTGCGCGTTCTTCAGCGAGCCGGTCTCGATGGTGATCATCGACCCGAAACCGCTCATCTGCCGCTCGGCCAGCTCGTACTGCGGATGGTCGGGCAGTCCCGGGTAGAAGACCTTCTTCACTTTCTTATGGCGGGAGAGGAATGCGGCCACGGTGCGACCGTTGGCGTCGTGCTTTTCCATGCGGACCGCCAGCGTCTTCACTCCGCGCAGCACCAGCCAGCACTCGAACGGCGACAGGATCGCCCCCGCCGATTTCTGGATGAACGCGAACTTCTCAGCCTGCTCCGGCCTGGTGCAGACCACGACGCCGCCCAGGCCGTCGCTGTGCCCGTTGAGGAACTTGGTGGTGGAGTGGATGACCATGTCCGCGCCCAGCGCAATGGGCTTCTGGAAGTACGGCGACATGAAGGTGTTGTCCACCACCAGTTCCGGGCCGCGCCGGTGCGCGATCTGGCTGATGGCCTTGAGATCGCTGAGGGTCATCAGCGGGTTGGTCGGCGTCTCCACATAGACGATGCGGGTGTTGCGGCGGATCGCCCGCTCCACGGCGTGCAAGTCGGAGGTGTCGACGTAGGTGAACTCCAGCCCATAATTCGTCAGGATCTGGTTGAACAAGCGGGGAACGCCGCCATAGAGGTTGTTGGTGCAAACGACATGGTCGCCAGACTTGAGCAAGGTGCACATGGCGTTGATGGCGGCCATGCCGCTGGCGAAGACGTGCGACGTGCGGCCGCCCTCGAGCGACGCCAGGTTCTTCTCCAGGCAGGTGCGCGTGGGATTGGAGACGCGCGAATACTCGTACCCCTTGTGCTTGCCGATCTCCTCCTGCACGTAGGTGGAGGTGGCAAAGATGGGCACAACCACGGCGCCGGTCGAGGGATCCGGCTCCTGGCCGACGTGGATGGCGCGGGTGGCGAAACCGAGTTCATTTTTTTCCATAGGAATTCGATGATTGCACGGCTTATCGCGCGCCGTCCAAAATCCCCTTCGACAAATAACGTTCGGCGGAATCGGGGATGATGGTGACCACACGCTTGCCCGCGCCCAGCCGCTGGGCGATCTGGAGGGCGGCGTAAACGTTGGCGCCGCCGCTTGAGCCGGAGAACACGCCTTCCTTGCGCGCCAACTCGCCGACGGTGGCAAACGCCTCGGGATCGCAAACCATGAAGATCTCGTCGGCTAGCGCTCCATCGAAGGTTTTGGGTATGAAGCTGGCGCCGATGCCCTCGATTTTGTATTCCCCCTTTGGCCCGCCACCCAGGATCGACCCCTGCGGCTCGACGGCGATGGCAAGCGCGTCCGGGATGCGCTCCTTGATGAAGCGGGCCACTCCGGTAAACGTGCCGCCGGTGCCGGCGCCGATTACGATCGCATCGATGCGGCCGTTCATCTGCTCGAAGATCTCGCGGCCGGTGGTCTGGTAGTGGTAGTCGGGATTGGCGAGATTTTCGAATTGCCCAGCGACGAACGAATTGGGAATGCTGGCGGCGAGCTCGCGCGCCTGGCGGATGGCGCCTTCCATGCCCTCGGCGTCCGGGGTGCGCGTCACCTCGGCGCCGAGGGCGCGCATGAGCATGACTTTTTCCTGGGAGAACTTCTCGGGCACGAATAGCGCCACGCGATAGCCGCGGCTGACGCCGATGAGCGCCAGGCCCACGCCCGTGTTCCCGGCCGTGGCCTCGATAATGGTCGAGCCCGCGCGCAACAGGCCCTGCTGTTCGGCCCGGCTGATGATGCCGATGGCAGCGCGGTCCTTGATACTGCCGCCGGGATTCAGGTATTCGAGCTTGGCAAAGATGTCGGCGGCCCCTGGGGGCACGATCTTGCGGAAGTGCAGCAGCGGAGTCTCGCCGACCAGATCGGTGATGTCCTCCGCCACGCGCAGGCGAGCGACGGCATTGATTTTCATCTGGGCTTAGGGTAAGGGACTGCGCACGGTGGGGTCAATCGCGGATAACTGCACCCGCTGTAGAGACGCAGCTCGCTGCGCCTCCAGTTGTTAGGGCGATAAAGGAGACGTAGCCCGTGCGTCTCTACGAGAACTATTTCGACGCTCTTTCCTGTCCCGCGTAGTAGCCGCTGCGGGTGCGGACGACCAAATGCTTATAACCGGGAGCGTGAGCTTCGACGCGCACACTGCGGTATCCCGTACGGCTGGGGTCGGTGGGCTTGTAGCCGATAGTGTACTGGTTGCGGATGTCGTGCGCCACCTGACGGGTGATGTTGTCCACCTCGTTCAAGTCCTTGGGGAAGAAGGCAACGCCACCGCTCTGGACGGCGAGCGCCGTGAGCGCGCGCTTGGCGCGGTGGGCTTCGCGGTCGTCCCCGAGGATGCCGATGCTGTACACCGCCGGACCGTTCAGGTCCTGGAGGCGACGCACGCACTGTTCCAGCGACTCGCGGCTGGCGTTGTCCTCACCGTCGGTAACAATGAGCAGGACTTTCTTGTCTAGGCGCGCGCCTTTGGCCAGGTGGTCGGCGGATGCCACCACCGCGTCGTAGAGCGCGGTGCCGCCGCGCGACTCGATGTGGTCAAGGCCTTCGCGCAGCCGGTTGAGATCGGCGGTGAAATCCTGGTCGAGGTAGTATTCGTCATTGAAGTTGACGACGAAGACTTCATCTTGAGGATTGCTGGCCCGCACCAGGTTGATGGCGGCCTGGTTCACTTTCTGGCGCTTATCGCGCATGGAGCCCGAATTGTCGATCACGATCCCGATCGCCACGGGAATGTCTTCCTGACGGAAAGACGTGATGGGCATCTGCCGGCCATCTTCGAACACGCTGAAATCGTTTTGCCTCAAGCCGGTGACCAAACGCTGCTTCTGGTCCACGACCGTGGCATGCAACACGACTTCCTCAACTTTCTTCTTGAAGGTGAAGGTACCGTTTTCGCCCGGCTCCACGCCCTGCTGTGGCGGCTGGCCCGCGGGCACCCGCACGGTATCGCCGGGCTGATTGGGAGGCGGCGGAGCTGGGGCAGACTCCTCCTCGTCTGTGGCCGTCGCAGGGTTGGACATCGGCGAGGCTGCGGGCGGATTCTGGGCAAAAGCGGCCCGGGTCAGACCCAAACTAAGCAGCAGAATCAGGGAAAACAGATTATTGCGAAGGCGCATAGTATCCCGACCTGGCGTACACCGTGAGCGGCGGCAATCCTTTCGGCGGCAGGAGCTTAACTTTGATCTTGTGCCAGCGTCCATTGCGCACAGGATTCTTTGGACGGTAGCCGAGCACATATTGGTTGCGCAACTCGATGCCAATTTTAGTGGCTACGTCGGCCAGTTCGTTGGGGTTATCGATGACGAAGGTGCGCCCCCCGGTGATGTCGGTGATTTCGGCTAGAAGGCGCGGTCCGCGCGCCTCTTCCGGCGTGGGCGGAGCGGCCTCGAAGATGCCGATGGCGTAGATCTGCACGTCGGCCTCTTTCACCATCGACTTGATCTCGCCGTCAGTATAGCGGCTGTGGTTGTCGCCCCCGTCGGAAATGATCAGCAGCGCTTTCTTGCTGTTCTGCGCGTCGCGCATCTTGTTCATACCGAGGTAAATCGCGTCCAGCAGCGCGGTGCGCCCGCGGGGCACGGTGTAGATCAGCCGTCCCTGGATGTCCTCGATCGAGCGCGTAAAGTCGGCCAGCAACTCCGGTTTATCATTGAACGAGATCATGAAGAACTCGTCCTGCGGGTTGGCGGTCTTGAAGAACTCCACCACCGCCTCGCGCGCCTTCTCCATCTTGTTTGACATTGAGCCGCTCATGTCGAAGATCACCCCCAGCGAGATGGGAGCGTCCTCGCTGGAGAAGTGCCGGATCTCTTGCGCCTGTTTGTCTTCGTAAACCTGGAAGTTGTCCCTTTCCAGACCCGTGACCAGGCGGTTCATGGGATCGGTGATGGTGACCGGCACCAGCACCAGATCCACGTCCACCTTGATGGGTTTAGTGTGCGTCTTCAGCGCGGGGTCAATGGTGTCCCGGGGATCCTTGGGGGCGTCCGGCGGCTTGCGCGGCGTGATGTGGACTTCATCGGAGGAGCTTTGTGCCCGGGCCGTGGGAACCATGCACGCAAGCGCCACTAGCATGGCCACGAGCGCCATCAGCGCGGCTCGGCCCAGCCTCGCTTGGCTGGTGGACAAGCGGGACGTCCCGGCGTTCGGAAACACAGCCGCCAACATACTGCCTGACCTTTGGGGACGGAATGATCGGTCCGGGCCCGGTCCCTGCTCGGACCTTGCCAACCCTCTTTACGACCGATGGTATCACAGCGCGACCGGCTCTTACCGCCTCTGCGCGCAGCCCTTTTTCTAAGATGGCGCCAGCTTCCAGCAGGTTTTCTTCTCGTCTTGTTACAATTCAACAGTTCTCCTCACCATGGCCAGGATCCTCCCCTTCCCCGCCCTGCGCTACAATCCCGCCCGGGTGCGTCTGGCGAAAGTCGTCACCCAGCCTTACGACAAGATCACTGCCGAGATGCAAGAGCGGTATTACGCTGCCAGTCCCTACAACCTGGTGCGCATCATCCTGGGAAAGCGGGAGCCGGGCGACAACGGCCAGAACGTCTACACCCGCGCCGCCGCCGCGTTTTCCGACTGGCGCAAGGACGCCATCTTCCTCCAGGACGCCGAGCCCATGCTCTATGCCTACGCCCAAGAGTTTGCCGTCCCTAACTCTCCGCAGAATTCTGTGGAGCGGCGGGGATTCATCGCTCTAGGCCAGCTCGAGCCTTACGGCGCCGGCGTGGTGTTTCGGCACGAGCAGACGCATTCCGGACCCAAGACCGACCGGCTGAACCTTCTGCGCGCGACGCGGGCGCATTTCGGACAGCTCTTCATGCTGTACAACGACCCGGCCGGGGAAATCGACGATGCCCTGGCCAAGGTGGCGCGCTATCCCGCCGATGTCGAGGTGTACGACGAATACGACGTCCGGCACCGCCTCTGGCCCATCCCCGGGTTGGTGGAGTTCATCCGCCGCCGGATGGAGAACACCAAGCTGATCATCGCCGACGGCCATCACCGTTATGAGACAGCGCTGAACTACCAGCGTGAGTGCCGTGACGCAGACCCGGCCGCGCCGCCTCCCGGCGAAGCTGACTACGACCACGTCATGATGACCTTCATCAACATGTACGCCGAGGGCCTGGTGATCCTGCCCACCCACCGCGTCATCGCCGGCCTCGAAAGCTTCCAGGAGGAGCAGTTCCTGGAATCGGCGCGGGTGTTCTTCGATGTCGAACCGGTCGAGGTGAGCGATGCCGCCCAGGCTGCAAGTGTCTTACAGGCGGCGGGAAAAGATCGCACGGCGCTGGTGGCCGTGACCCGCGGCGGCAGCTTTCTTCTGCGCGCCCGTCCGGCGGAGGTCGAGCACACGCTGGAACAGCTTTCCGCCCACCAGCGTGAACTGGATGTGGTGATCCTTCACAAGCTCGGCCTGGAGCTGGTGCTGGGCATCTGCGAGGAAGCCATCCGCGAGCAGCGCTACATTTCCTATCTGCGCGATGCGGGCGAGGCCATCGCGCGCGTGCACAACGGGGCCAACGTGGCTTTTTTGATGAACCCGGTGCGCATTGAACAGGTGCGCGACACCGCTTTCGCCGGCGAAGTCCTGCCGCAGAAGTCCACCGATTTCTATCCCAAGCTGCTGAGCGGGCTGGCCATCTATGCCCTGGAGTGAGCTGGAACGCATGTTTCTCGTTTCTGGTTTCTCGCTTCTGGACAGGAGCGGCGACCGAGGGCTTCTCCCGAGAAACGAGAAACGAGAAACGAGAAAACGGGGCGGGGCGTCAGCAGCGATCGTGGCCGTCCTGTTGCTCCTCCTGCTGGTGAGCGCACCCTCGGCCGAGGAGAAGCAGCTCTCCATCTACGGTCCGCAGATGAGCTATTCCCTGCCTGTCTCCGAGCACAACAAACAGGAATACATCGCCCTGCTGGCAGCGCTGGAGCCGTTCGGCAACGTGAGCGCTGGCGTCGACGGCGAAAAGTGGAAGCTGAGCTTCAATAATCTGGAAGCCGAGTTCCGGAGGGACTCGAACCGGGGCAAAGTCGCGGGGCGCAGGTTCGGGCTGCCGGCGCCGTTCGTGTTGGAGGGCAATCGCGGGCTGGTGCCGCTGCGCGCCCTGCCCGGAATCCTCGGGCTGATGCTCGCCACCAAGACGGAGTACCACGAAGCCGCACGCCGTCTCTTCCTGGGCGGCGCTGCAACGCACTTCACCACCGATGTGCGCGAGGGCGGGCTGAGCGTGAACTTCAGCGCGCCGGTCAATCCCCTGATCAGCACCGAACCCGGCAGGCTCAAGATGACCTTCACGCGCGACCCGGTGGTCTCCAGCGCTTATATCCTCAGGCTAGAGAATCCGCTGGTGTCGGCGATCACGTTTTCGGAAAACAACGGCCGGGCGGAGCTCGTGGTGCAAGGGCGAGTGCCACTGCTGGCGCAGTTCGCCGCCGGCGGCAAGACGATCGATCTGGTGCCGGCGCCCAGCCAGGCGCAGAGCGCACCACCGGCTGCCGCGCCGGGAACTGCGACGGCGGCGGTCTCCGTGCCTCCGCCCCCGACCCTGCAATCACTCGCCGCCAAACCACCCTTCGTGGTGATGCTGGATGCCGGGCACGGCGGGGATGATCGCGGGGCGCTGCTGAGCGAGACGCTGGCGGAAAAGGCAGTCACGCTGGCCTTGGCGCGCCGGTTGCGGAGCGAGCTCCAGAGCTACGGCCTCAGCGCGGTGATGTCGCGCGACGCGGATGTCACCGTCCCGGTGGAGCAGCGCGCCGCCATGGCCGACGCCGCACGCGTCACGGTTTACGTGAGCTTGCATGCCGCGTCCTTGGGACGCGGGGTGCGCGTGTACACGGCGATGATCAACTCCGCGAGCGCCAAGCCCGGCGGCTTCGTCCCCTGGGACGCGGCGCAGGCGGGATACGTGCTGAGCAGCCGCGCCCTGGCCGACATCGTCAAAGCGGAGCTGGGCAAGCACGAGATCCCCAGCTCCAAGCTCTCCGCGCCGGTAAAGCCGCTGAACAACGTGGCTGCGGCGGCCATCGCCATCGAGATCGCGCCTTCCGGGGCCGACGTCGGCAGCGTCAACGCGGCGGGATACCAGCAGCGCATCGCTACCGCCGTCGCCGAGGCCATCGTGGTGGGGCGGGCGCGGGTGGAGGCGGAGCGGTGACGCGTGCCCTCACTATCGCCACTGGGCTGCTGCTGGCGGCGGTTCTGGGCATGGGCGCTTACCTGTACATTCTGCGCCGCAACGAGCAGGCGGGCGCGCGCAACCTTCCCGATACGCGTCCCATCTCGGCGCCGGTGGCGGGACCGCCCTCGCGCGTGACCTTTTACTTGGCTTACGATGATCCCGGCGTGGTGCGCGCGCAGGAGGCATCCATCGCGCTGCCCGCTGATCCCGCCCAGCGTGGCCGCGAGATTCTGCATGCCCTGGTGGGAGAGTATGTGAAGCGGCCGTCTGCGCACGAACTGCCCGGCGGCGCCGACGTGAAGGACGTTTTTCTGGTGACCGGCGACACGGCTGTGGTGGATACCACGCCGGCATTCGCCGAAGGACATCGCTCCGGCGTCTTCGTGGAGACGCTCACTGTCGCCTCGCTGGTCAAGACCCTGACCGCGAACCTTCCCGGCGTCACGCGGGTGAAGATCCTGGTGGACGGCAAGGAGCGCGAGACCCTGGCCGGGCATGCCGATCTCGAGTGCTTCTATGATGTAGTCACGGTGGAGCAACTGCTCGAACAACTGCGATGAGACGAGTGACCATCGGCGTATTCGATTCCGGCGTGGGCGGCCTGACCGTGCTGCGCGAGCTGGTGGCGCGCATTCCCGATGCCGACTATCTCTATTTCGGCGACACTGCCCGCCTGCCCTACGGATCGAAGTCACGCGAGACCATCGCCAAGTACGCGGTCTCGGCGACAAAGTTCTTGGAGGAGCGCGGCGCGGAGCTGCTGGTCATCGCCTGCAACACCGCCAGCGCGCTGGCGCTGGACGCGATCACGGATGCCGCTAACATCGGGGTGGTCGGCGTGGTCGAGCCCGGCGCGGAATCGGCTGCGGCCGCCACCCGCCGCAACAAAGTGCTGGTGATCGGCACCGAAGCCACCATCAAGAGTCATGCCTACCAGCATGCGCTCGAAAAACGCGGCGTACAGGTCTGCGAGAAGGCGTGCCCGCTGTTTGTGCCGCTGATCGAGGAGGGATGGCTGGAGCATCCCGTCACCCAGCAGGTCGCCCACGTTTACCTCGACGACGTCTTCCAGGATTTTGAGAGCGGGCCCGACGTGCTCGTGCTCGGCTGCACCCATTACCCGCTGATCAAGCCATTGCTGCGCAGCGTCGCGCCCTGGCGGGTCGAGATCGTGGATTCGGCGGAAGCGACGGCCCGCTGCGTCGCCGAGGGCCTGCGCATCGCCCCGCCTAAGACCTCCGAAGGGGCCGAGCGCCGCAAGCCCGCCCGCATGAAGTTTTTCGCCACCGATTCGGTGGAGAAATTCCGCAGCCTGGGCGAGCGCTTCATGGGACACGCGCTCGAGGACGTGCAGCACGTGGACATGGGGTAGTCGTCGGTCGTCGGCCTTCGGCCCAAGAAGTGCGGTCCCTCGTATTGACTCTGTTGGACAGCAGTGCAGAATTGATTTACTTTCGACTGCTAATTTGAACCACAATCCCGCTGGCCGACGACTAACGACCGACGACGCAGTCATGTTCTTCCGCTCCGACAATCGCGCCCCCGACCAGATGCGGCCGGTAAACCTCGTCCCGGATTACATCTCGACCGCCGAAGGGTCGGTGCTGATCGAGGTGGGCAACACGCGCGTGATCTGCACCGCGTCGGTAGAGGAAGCTGTCCCTTCCTGGATGCGCAACTCCGGCAAGGGCTGGATCACCAGCGAATATGGCATGCTGCCGCGATCGACGCTGACGCGCACGCCGCGAGATGCCGCCCGGGGACGCATCAGCGGCCGCACGCACGAGATCCAGCGGCTGATCGGGCGCGCGCTGCGGGCCGTCACCGACCTCGCTCGCCTGGGTGAGCGCACCATCTGGATGGATTGCGACGTGATCCAGGCCGACGGCGGCACCCGCACCGCTTCTATCACTGGGTCGTTTGTCGCCCTCGGTCTCGCCATGCAGAAGCTGGTCGAGGCCGGCACGCTAACCGCCCCGCCTGTCCGCGATTACGTGGCGGCTACCAGCGTCGGCATCGTGGATGGAGAGATCCTGCTTGACCTTAGCTACGAGGAAGACTCGCGCGCTGAGGTGGACCTGAACTTCGTCATGACCGGCGGGAAGAAGATTGTCGAGATCCAGGCCACCGCCGAGCAGCGGGCCTTCGATGAAGAGCAACTCCACTGCATGACCGAACTCGCCAAGCGCGGCGTAGAATCATTGATCGCGCGGCAACGTGCCATTCTGGGAACGCTGTTGCTGCGGCAGTGACGCGCACCGCACCCCGTCCGCTGCCGCGGCGCGGTGTTAGAATATGCGGCTGTTCGGCCATCACCGCCCGTCATAGCGCTGCCCGCGCGAAATCATAGAGGAGGAATCTCGTGAAGCTTACGCCTGGAAAACTGAAGGGACTGAAGGCTGTGTCCACGCCCAAGGGCGTCATCGGCGCTGCCGCCATGGACCAGCGCGGTTCGCTGAAGAAGGCCCTCGGCCAGCACGCCACCGACGCCGGCCTGGAAGAGTTCAAATCGCTGGTCACGGAAGTGCTCACCCCACACGCCAGCGCCATCCTGCTCGATCCGGAGTGGGGCCTGCCTGCCTCCAAACGGCGCGCCAAGAATGCCGGCCTGCTGCTCGCCTACGAGAAAACCGGTTACGACAAGACCGGCCCCGGCCGCCTGCCCGACCTGCTCGACCACTGGTCGGTGCGCCGCCTCAAGGAAGCCGGCGCCAACTGCATCAAGATCCTGCTCTACTACACCCCCTTCGATCCCAAGGAGATCAACGACCAGAAGCACGCCTGGGTGGAGCGCATTGGAGACGAGTGCCGCGCCAACGATGTCCCCTTCTTTCTCGAGTTCGTCGGCTACGAAGAAGGTCTCGACGAAAAGGGCTTCGACTACGCCAAGAAAAAGCCGCAGATCGTCAAAGCCAGCATGGCCGAATTCACCAAGGACCGCTACGGGGTGGACGTGATGAAGGTCGAGGTGCCGGTGAATATGAAGTTCGTCGAGGGCGCTAAGACCTACGCCGGGCCGACCGCCTACAGCAAGAAAGAAGCTATGCAGCACTTCTGCGATGCCGCCGCAGTCGCGACCAAGCCGTTCATTTACCTTTCGGCCGGTGTGTCGAACGCTGAGTTCACCGAGTCGCTCGAACTTGCTGCCGAAGCGGGCGTGAAGTTCAACGGCGTACTCTGTGGCCGCGCCACTTGGAAAGACGGTATCCCGCTGTTCGCCAAAGATGGCGCGCCGGCATTCCGCAAGTGGCTCGAAGACCAGGGCGTGAAAAACATCAACAATGTCAATGAACGGCTGAAGGGCGCGACCTCGTGGTTCCCGATCTATGAAGTGGAACCTGCGCTGGTCGGCGCCGGGCGCTGATTGCATAAACCCGTGTAGAGACGCAGCATGCTGCGTCTCTACACATCCTCTGCGCTCTTCATTTCTCGACCGGCGCGTGGACAAAGGCCTCGATCTCGTCGCACGCGGCTCGCACCCCATCTTCGGCACGCACACGCTCCCCGATCCCGGCCGCCTTCATCGCATATGCCGGATCATGCAGCAAGCGGTCCAGTTCGGCGGATGCGCTGCGCGCGTTGTAGCGCTCGCGGCTGATCGTCCGCGCCACTCCCAGGCGCTTCAGGCGGGCAGCGTTGTCGGGCTGGTCGTGGCTGTAGGGCATCACCAGCATCGGACGACCGGAGCGCATCGCCTGACCCGTGGTGCCGATCCCGCCCTGGTGCACGATGGCGGCTGCGCGCGGAAAAATCTCGGAGAACGGCAGGTAATCAAACGCGGCGATGCCGGGAGGCAGGGGCTTGGGCAGCTCGTTGCCGGTCTCGCGTCCGGTGATCAACACAGCGCGGCAACCGAGCATCCGCACGGCTGCGATGCTCTCCGTGAAGAAGTCTCGCGCGTCGTGGACGGCGGAAGAGCCCAGCGTGAAAACTACGGGCGGCGGTCCGTCGGCCAGTAAGCCTTCGAGTTCTGTCGGCGTGCTGCCGCGCTCGTCGCGATCGAAGAAGGGGAAGCCGGTAACGCGCGTCTGCGAAGGCCAATCATCCTGCGGCGGCGCGAGGGCCGCAGAAAACAGCGCTAGGATACGGTACGGCGAATGCTGTCCTTCGAACATCGGGCTGGGGCCGGCGGGCAGGCCGAGTTCGTGCTCCAATTGGCGATAGTCTTTGAACCACGACCGCGTGACCCAGTCGGCAAAGCGCATGAATCCCCGATTCAGGAACCGTCCCATGCGCGCGAAGCGTTCCCGCGCCGGCATCGCCGGCCAGACCGGAGGATCGCTGGCCGAGAACATGCTTAGCGGCGAGAGCACGGTGGAGACCCATGGTTTGCCCAGCTTGCGCCCGATCAGCGGCGCTGCCAGGGTGATCACGTGACTGATGAGCAGGTCGGCACCGCGCACGGCGGCGCTCAGGTCTTCATAGCCGACGCGCAGGTACGGCAAGACGAACTCTTTGAACACTACTTCCCCGCCCCGGCGAGCATCCATCACTCGGCGCATCAAGGCCTGGTCGGGAAGAGGCAAGTCCGGACGCACGGGGTGGAACTCGATCCCTTGCGTCTCAATGCGCTCGCGGTACATGGCGATCGTAGCGACGACCGGCTGGTGCCCACGAGCCTTCAGCCCGAGAGCTATGGCGATGTAGGGGTGAAGGTCGCCCAGCGAGCCGAAGGTGGCGAGAATGATGCGAGCCATTTGGAACGATCATCAACGCAGAGAACGCGACGGAACAATGTCCCGATTACCCGATGTACCTACTCCCACTCAATCGTCCCCGGCGGTTTGCTCGTTGTGTCGTACACCACCCGGTTGATTCCCTTGACCTCATTCACGATCCGCGTGGAGATGCGCTTGAGCACCTCCCAAGGCAGTTCGACCACGTCAGCGGTCATGCCGTCTTCGGAGTGCACGGCGCGGATAGCGCAGGTGTAGGCGTAGGTGCGGGCATCGCCCATCACGCCCACCGACATCACCGGCAGCAGCACGGCAAACGATTGCCAGATCTTCGCGTAGAGCCCGGCGCGCTTGATTTCGCCGACCACAATGTCATCGGCTTGGCGCAGAAGCTCCAGGCGCTCACGCGTGACCTCGCCCAAAATCCGCACTGCGAGGCCCGGCCCGGGGAACGGCTGCCGCTGCAGGATTTCCTCGGGCATGCCGAGGTCGCGGCCGATGCGCCGGACTTCGTCCTTGAATAGATCCTTCAGCGGCTCGATCAGCTTGAGCTTCATCTCCTCGGGCAATCCGCCGACGTTGTGATGGCTCTTGATAGTCTGCGAAGGACCGCGCACGGAGCGCGACTCGATCACGTCGGGATAGAGCGTGCCCTGCACCAGCCACTCCACGTGGCCTTGCTCCTGCGCGATGCGGTGCGCCTCTTCGTCGAAAACCGCGACGAACTCGTTGCCGATGAGCTTGCGCTTCCGCTCCGGATCGGTGATGCCCTCCAGTTTCGCGAGGAAGCGGTCGGACGCGTCAACCGCCAGCAGGTGGAGGCCGAGCTTGTCGCGCAGGTTCTGCTGCACCTTCTCGAACTCGTTCTTGCGCAGCACGCCGTTGTTGACGAAGACGCAAGTGAGGCGGTCGCCGATGGCGCGATGCACGAGCGTGGCGGCGACCGAGGAATCCACGCCGCCGGAGAGCGCGCAGATGGCGCGGCCCTGGCCGACCGTCCGGCGGACCGAGGCCACGGTCTCGTTAATGAAGTGCTGGTTCGTCCACTCCGGCCGCGCATGGCAGATGCCGAAGATAAAGTTCTTCAGGATCTCCGTTCCCTGGCGGGTGTGGTGCACCTCGGGATGGAACTGCACCGCGTACAGGTTGCGCTTGGGGTCCTCGATGGCGGCCACGGCTGCGTTCTGCGTGCGCGCCACCAGCTTGAAACCGGGTGGCAGCTCGAGGGCCTCGTCGCCGTGCGACATCCACACCGACATCTCCGCCGGCAGTTCCTGAAATAACCGCGAGCCGTTCAACACCTCGACCATCGCGTGGCCGTATTCGCGCTTTTCCGCGGCGCGGACTTTGCCGCCCAGTTTGTGCGCCATGAGCTGCAACCCGTAGCAGATGCCGAGCACCGGCAGACCGAGCGTGAAGATGCGATCGTCGGCCGTGGGCGCGTCTTCGTCGTACACCGATGACGGCCCACCGGAGAGCACGATGCCCACAGGCGCATAGCTGCGGATCTCGTCCACCGAGGCGGTGCACGGCAGGACTACCGAGAAGACTTTCTGTTCGCGTACGCGGCGCGCGATGAGCTGCGAATACTGCGCGCCGAAGTCGAGCACAACGATGGATTGCGCTTCCATAAACAAAGATGGCAGAACCTGAGGACAGTGTAAAGGAGACGAGAGCTGCTAGCTACTAGCTCCTAGCTGGTAGCTCCTTCCGGGCCGGGCAATCCCGGCTCGGATACGAGTGGCAGATCGGGCATTGGCGGCGCCTCCGGCGCGGGCGACAGAGATTCCGGTGCGACGGCTGCCGGCGGCGTGCGATCGCTTTCGTCGATTGCGACGTAGGCAGCCAGACGCGCAATGTACAGGAAATCCACCACTGCGAAATAGGCAAGCGTGATCACTCCCAGGAAAAAGACTGTGACCGCGGGCGGCACTTTATCGGCGAGGGATAGCGCCAGCAGGCAAACCACGGTGCAGAACGCGAAGAGCACACCACGGATGGCGCCGAAAACAGCTCCCGCGCCGGCAAACGTTCTCGGGTGGCGGCGGAACAGACCGACAGCTTCGCGGATGGCAGTGAAGGTGTCGTGTCGGTCACGCGCGGCAGGGATCGCTGCCAGAGAGAGGAACCAGTTCAGGCGCGAGCGCACCATGGTGACGACCGTACCCAGGACGACGAATACCATCAGAAAGATACCAGGACGTACGTCGGTGTCGCTGACAGCAGCACGGCCGGCCAGGATCAAGACTCCGAGATATCCGATCAGAGAAGCCAGCACGACGCTGGCGCGCAGGATATTCAAGCCTAACTGAGGCGCGAGAGCGACCGAGCTCTCGCGGCGAAGCAGCGCCTTGAGCGTCGCGGCGCGCCCAATCGTCGCCGCTGCAACCCACAGCACGAAGATTGCCGGCAGCACGATGGCCGCAACCCGCACCAGCCGCGGACTGCCATGCAAAATATGGGCGATGGCATCGGCGATCAGCCAGCGGGCATGGCCGCGCAGCGCCAGAAGCTCGATATTCGTGATGCGCAGCGTGTCCAGGTATGCAAAAAGCGACGCGGCCGCGAGCGCCAGTGCCGCCAGGCCGAAGCTCCAGCGCCAGGCGATCTCGGCCAGCGCAATCGCCGGCTCGCGAAACGCCGTGCGGAACCCATCGCTTATTGGCGAGGTAGAGGACATAGATCCGCGTTCATCCGCGTGAATCCGCGGCGAAAAAGTTCACCGATGTTACCGCACTACGATGTTGACCAGCTTCCCCGGCACCACGATGGCCTTCACCACCTGCTTGCCATCGAGCGTGGCCTGAACTTTGGGCGCGGCGAGCGCCAGCCGCTGCAGCTCTTCACCAGATGAATCGGCAGGAACGAAGAGCCGGTCGCGGATCTTGCCGTTGATCTGTACCACGATCTCGATCTCGTCTTCCTTCGCCAACGCAGGATCGTATTTCGGCCAGGGCGCGCGCAGCAGGTTCGAAGTCTCGCCCAGTCTCTCCCACAGCTCGTGCGCGAGGTAGGGCGCGAAGGGATGCAACATCAGCACGAAATTTCGCTGAAAAGTTCGCAGCGCGCTTGCGCTCATAGCCGCATGCTTCTCGATCGGGCCGCCGGAGTGCTCCTCCAGGACGAGGTTCAGCAACTCCATCAAGGCAGCAATGGAGGTATTGAAGTGCCAGCGGCCGTCGAAATCCTCGGTGATGCGGCGGATGGTCTGGTGCAGTTTGCGCAGAACCCTCCGATCCGCGGCCTGCGGCTCAACCGAATATTTATGAGCCAGCGAAAAAAAACGGTGCACCCTGGAAAGGAAACGAGCGACGCCATCGACTCCGGCATCCTGCCAGTCGAGCTCGCGATCCGGAGAGGTGGCGAACAGCGTGTACATGCGCGTGGCATCAGCCCCGTAACGTGCAATCATGTCATCGGGGACCACTAGGTTTCCAAAACTCTTCGACATCTTGGCGCCATCTTTGATGATCATGCCCTGGGTGAACAAGCGCGCGACCGGCTCGCGGTTGGCGATCAGGCCCAGGTCGCGCATGACCTTGGTCCAGAAGCGCGAATAGATAAGGTGGAGGATGGCGTGCTCGACCCCGCCGATGTACTGGTCGATCTCAAACCAGTAGGCAATGGTCTTGCGGTCCACGGGCGCGGTGGCCACGCTTGGGTCGGTGTAGCGATAGAAGTACCAGGACGAATCGACGAAGGTGTCCATGGTGTCGGTCTCGCGGCGCGCCGGACCGCCGCACGCCGGACACGGCGTGTTCACCCATTCCTCGACCCTGCCCAGCGGCGAGCCACCGGTGAGGGTGATGTCCACGTTCTCGGGCAGCACCACCGGCAAATCTTTCTCCGGCACGGGCACGATGCCGCAATGTTCGCAGTACAGCATGGGGATGGGCGTGCCCCAGTAGCGCTGACGCGAGATGCCCCAGTCCTTCAAACGATAGGTGACCGCAGCCTTGCCGAACTCACCGCGCTCGGCATCTTGCGCCATGTGCCTCATCGCCTCCTCGCAGGAAAGCGCGTTGTACGGACCGGAATTGATCAGCAAACTGTCCGTGCCGGTGTAAGGCAGCAAAGCGGTGTCTTGTTCGCTGGCCTCGGACGGTTCGCCCTGGCGGCGTGGCAGGATCACCACGCGGATCTCGAGGCCATACTTCTTCGCGAACTCGTAGTCGCGTTCGTCGTGCGCGGGCACGGACATGATGGCGCCCGTGCCGTAATCCATCAGGATGTAATTGGCCACCCAGATGGGCAGCTTCTCGCGGTTGAAGGGATTGATGACGTAGCGCCCGGCGAAGACGCCGTGCTTCTCGATCTCGCCGACGTCGCCTGCTTCTTTGGCGCGGCGCTGCTCGGCCATGAGTTCGTCCACCTTGGCGCGCAGCTCGGGATCGTTGCCGACGAGGTCGGCGACCACGGGATGCTCGGGGGCGAGCTGCACCGAAGTGGCGCCGAAGATGGTGTCCACGCGCGTGGTGAACACGGGGATGGTGTCGCCCGCCGGCCCGACGCCACCATCGAGCTTGAAGTCCACCAGCGCGCCTTCGCTGCGGCCGATCCAGTTGCGCTGCATGGTGCGGACTTTTTCCGGCCAGCCGGGAAGACGGTCGAGATCATCGAGCAGCTCCTGCGCGTAATTGGTGATTCGCAGGAACCACTGCTCCAGCTCACGCTGCTGGACTGGAGTCTCGGTGTGCCGCCAGCAGCAGCCGTTCACCACCTGCTCGTTGGCCAGCACGGTGGCGCACTCCGGACACCAGTTCACACGGCTCTTCTTGCGGTAGGCCAGCCCGCGCTCGTACATCTTGAGGAAGAACCACTGGTTCCAGCGGTAGTAATCAGGCAGGCAGGTGGTGACTTCCTTCGACCAGTCGTAGGCGAAGCCCAGCCGGTTCATCTGAATCTTCATGTGCGCGATGTTGGAGAGCGTCCACTGCCGGGGCGGGGTGTTGTTCTTGATGGCGGCGTTCTCGGCGGGCAGTCCGAAGGCGTCCCAGCCCATGGGGTGTAGGACGTTGCAGCCCTTCATCCACATGTGGCGCGCTAGGGCGTCGCCGATGGCGTAGTTGCGCACGTGCCCCATGTGCAGCGCGCCCGAGGGATAGGGCAGCATCTCGAGCACATAGTACTTGGGGCGTGGCGAGTCGAAGGGCTCGGCGCGGAAGAGTTCCGGCCGCTGCTGCCAGCGCGCCGACCATTTCTCCTCGATGCGCTGCGGATCGTAGCGCTCGTCGGCAACGGTGCGGGTAGAGTTTTCGCGTTCAGGCATGATCTTTCAAATGACATCCGCTCAGTCTCTTGATTTTACACGGACGGGCGACAACACCCTGGCAGGGCGCAGAGACGCAGGCTTGTCTAAGCGTGGGACCTGCTGTCACTCTTCAAGATTGTCATCCTGAGCTTGCAACCGCGTGGTTTCTTGTTTGCGGCCCGTTTTTTCAGGGCTGCGCGGTCGCAAGCGAAGGATCTCGATACAGCCATTCCTCGCGCAGGAACGCCTGCTGAGCCTCCTCTACCACCAGCATGGGCTGGCATAAAAATGCACAGATCCTTCGCTCGCCCTCACCTCGCTTGTGCTCGGCTCGGGCGGCTCAGGATGACATTCCTCGACAAAAGGCTAATTTGGACAAGCCTGCAAATGCTGCGTCTCTACCGGGATTTGTGATGCCGAGACTGGCTGTTTCCTACCAGCCTCTTCAGCGCCTCCACATTCCGGCGGTCGTCTCCCGGCTGGTCAATCGGCGTTTCGGCGATGAAGGCGGCGTGCGCCAGGCGAGGGTCGTTGAGCAGGCGCTTGAAGGGCGCCGTGCCGATCGTGCCCTGGCCGATGTGCTGATGGCGGTCGAGCTTCGATCCGAAGGCCGCCTTGGCGTCATTGCAGTGCCACACTGGAATGTTCGCGAGGCCCACGGCCTCGTCGATCTGCCGCAGCGTGGCCTGGTAGCCCTCGGGGCTGACGATGTCGTATCCGGCCACGTGGATGTGGCAGGTATCCATGCAGGCAGCGACCGGGATGTACTCCCGCAACACCCCCACCAGCGCCGCCACATGCTCGAAACTAGCGCCCAGCGAGTACTCGGCGCCGGCCGTATTCTCGACCAGCACCGTCAGGCTTCCCTTGGCGAGATCGAGGCCGGCTGCTCCCTCGCGGATGGCATAGGCCGCGCGCGCCAGTCCTTCTTCCCGGCTGGCGCCGCGGAACGATCCGGGATGAACGACGAGATAATCGGCGCACAAGGCCAGCGCACGTTCCACTTCCCCGCGGAACGCAGCAATGGTCTTGGCGTAGAACTCGGGATTGCCGCCGGCCAGATTCAGCAGGTAGCTGGCGTGGATAACCAGCGGCTTCAGGTCGTACTTCTCGCGCAGGCGGCGCATTTCCGCGCACTGCTTCGGTCCCAGGTCGTAGGGTTTCCATTGCCGCGGGCTGGACGAGAAGATCTGGAAGGTACTGCAGCCCAGGCGCCAGGCACGTTCGGCGGCGTTCTCGACCCCACCGGCGGTCGAAGTGTGAATGCCGATGCGGGGCGCGGTCCGGCGCGGTGGCCGCTTGGGCGGCGGCAGCTTCAGGATTTCCTGCTCGCGGGCCATGGAGATAGGCATAAAACCAGTTGTCGGTTGTCAGTTAAGACCTTTGTATTGGATTCGCAAGGAAGTTATTCGGTGCGCTCACAAATGGCGGTTGCCGACTCGAGACCAATGAACCCGACGTTTGCGGCGTGCTCTGCGGTAAACTAGTGCGTCTTTCCGAGGTCAGCCATGCTAGTCGTCATGCAAGCGCACGCCAGCGAAGAGCAGGTGCGTGCAGTCTGCGAAAAGATCGATGCGGCGGGATTGCGCGCGCACCCCATCCCGGGCGCGGAGCGCACCGCCATTGGCATCACCGGAAACCGCGGCGAGGTGGAGATCGGCCTGGAAGAGATGCCGGGCGTGGCCGAAGTCATCCGCGTCACCAAGCCCTACAAGCTGGTGAGCCGCGACGTGAAGCAAGAGAACACCGTCGTGCACTTTCCCGGGAGCCCCGCCAGCATCGGCGGGCCGGAGCTGGCGATCATCGCCGGACCCTGCGCGGTGGAGAGCCGCGAGCAGACCTTCGCCATCGCTGAGCGCGTGCATCGCGCCGGGGCGCAGTTCTTCCGCGGTGGCGCCTACAAGCCGCGCACCTCGCCCTACTCTTTCCAGGGACTGGGCGAGGAGGGCCTGCGGATCCTGGCGGAAGTGCGTGAGCGCTGGGGCATGCGCGTCGTCACCGAGGCTATCGACAACGAATCGCTGGAGCTGGTGGAAGAGTACGCCGACGTCATCCAGATCGGGGCGCGCAACATGCAGAACTTCTCGCTGCTGAAGCGCGCCGGACGGGCGAAGAAGCCGGTGCTGCTGAAGCGCGGCATGGCCGCGACGCTCGAAGAATTCCTCATGGCGGCCGAGTACGTTATGTGCGAAGGCAACTACAACGTGATCCTGTGCGAGCGCGGGGTACGCACCTTCGCCGACCACACCCGCAATACCCTGGACCTGAGCGTTGTGCCGGCGGTGCACCGCCTCAGCCACCTGCCTATCGTGGTGGACCCCAGCCACGGCACCGGCAAGCGCAATAAGGTGACGCCGCTTTCGCGCGCCGCGGTGGCGGTGGGTTGCGACGGCCTGATCGTCGAGGTGCATAACGATCCCGACCGCGCGCTCTCCGACGGCATGCAATCGCTCTATCCCGAGCAGTTCGACGAATTGATGTCGGAAGTGCGGCAGATCGCCGCCGTGGTGCGCCGCGAGCTGCCATACCAGCTCGCGCAAAACCGACGCGTGCTGGGGACCCCGGATGCGCCCGCGACCGCAGCCGCTCGCTAGACAGTTGAGTCTCAGGAAGCAGATCGCCGCCGCCTTTGCGGGCCTGTCCTTGCTGGCGCTTGGCGGCTGCCGCAGCCAGGCGGTTCCCGATCTGCGGCAGTACGCCTACGTCACTAACGGCAAGAGTGATAGCGTCAGCGTCATCGACCTGTACAGCTTTCGTGCCGTCAAGACCATTCCCGTGGGGCGCAATCCTACCGGCGTGACCGCCAGCCCCGCCCGCAACCAGGTCTATGTCGTCAACACGGAATCGAACAACGTCAGCGTGATCGACGCCGAGCGCAACCAAACAGTGGCGACCATCGGCGTGCAGCGCGCGCCCTACTTCATTGGCGTGTCGGCGGACGGCAAGCGCGGCTACGTGGCCAACTCCGGCTCGGCCAACGTCTCAGTGCTCGACCTGGAAGCGCGGCGCGTGCTGGCGACGGTGGGCGTGGGCGGAGCGCCGGGGGTGGCGCGCGTTTCGCCGGATGGGAAGACAGTGGTGGTCTCCAACCGAGGCGGCGATTCGGTCTCGCTCATCGACACCGAGCGCAACCAGGTCCGCGGCACCGTCGCCGTGTGCCGGCAGCCGGGGGACGTGGCCATCCTGCCGGATTCCAGCAAGGCTTTCGTCGCCTGCAGCGGGTCGGAGCAGGTGGCCGCCGTGGACTTGCGATCCGGGAGCCTGCTCACCCTGCTCGATGTCGGCAACACACCCGTCAGTCTGGCACTCAAGCCCGATGGCGGTGAACTGTTCGTGTGCAACTTCGACTCTGACAGCGTCTCCGTCATCGAGACCTCGACCAACGAGGTCGGTGGCACGTTCCTGATCGGCACCCATCCGTCGCATGCAGTTGTCAGCGGCGATAATTCCCTGCTCTACGTGAGCAACTTCGGCGCCGACGCGGTGGCCGTCTACAGCATCGATACCGGCAGGCTGGTGGCCTCGGTACCGGTGGGCAGCCGTCCCGACGCGTTGGCGCTCAGTCCCAACCAGCACTTCGTGCTGGTCGCCGACGCGCTCGCCGGAGACGTGGCGGTAATCCTGAAGCGCGACAAGACCACCAAGGCCAATCCCGCTCCTTTCGCGCTTCACACCATGGTGCCGGTCGGCATTCAGCCCAACCAGATCGCGGTCAAAGCCTACATCGCCCAGAAACCAGCGCCGTGACCCCGGTGCTTCGCGGCTTTCCTCTGCTATTCTGGGCCCACATGCAGATCCAGCAACAGTTTCCACTGGCCCCGCTGACTACGTTCAAAGTCGGCGGCCCGGCGCGCTATTTTGTCGAAGCCTGCAGTGAGGAGGATGTCCGCGCGGCAGTCGCGGAAGCGCGCAGCCGTGGATGGCCGCTGTTTGTGCTGGGCGGCGGCAGCAACCTGGTCATTTCCGACGCAGGCTGGCCGGGCCTGGTGCTGAAGATTGCTCTTGCCGGAATCTCGGAGCGGCGCGACGGCCCTCGCATGCTGTTGGGAGCCGCTGCGGGGGAAGATTGGGATGGCTTCGTCGCGCATGCGGTCGCGCGGGACTGTGCCGGAATCGAGTGTCTGAGCGGCATCCCGGGGACAGTCGGTGGCACTCCAGTGCAGAACGTCGGCGCCTACGGCCAGGAGGTCGGCGACACCATCACCAGCGTGCGCGTGCTCGACACCGAGAGCGGCGAGTTCTGCGAACTGGAGAATGCCGACTCGGGCTTCGCCTACCGCGCCAGCATCTTCAACACGCGGGAGCGCGGGCGGTATATCGTGTTGCAAGTGACGTTCGCGCTCGCGCCCGGAGGTGCTGCGCGCATCGAATACGCCGACCTGAAGCAGCGCTTCGCCGGTTGTAGCCGCCCTCCGACCCTGGCGGAGACGCGCGAGGCAGTGCGCGCGATCCGTCTCAGCAAGGCCATGCTGATTGTTCCCGGCGACGACGACTGCCGCAGCGCAGGATCCTTCTTCAAGAACCCGGTGCTGACCCGTGAGGCATTCGACCAACTGCAAGCCCGCGCCAGCCCGATTCCCAACTTCCCCGCCCGCGGCGGCCGGGTCAAGCTGGCGTCGGCGTGGCTGGTGGAGCATGCGGGCTTCACCCGGGGACTGGCGCGCGGGCCGGTGGGAATCTCGCGCAAGCACGCGCTGGCCATCGTCAACCGCGGTGGTGCCACTGCCGCCGATATCATTGCCCTGAAGAACGAAATCCAAAAACGCGTGCTTGACGAATTCGGCATTGAGCTGCAGCCCGAGCCGGTCTTCGTGGGGTTCGACCAGCAAGCTTGACGCCTAACGGCTCAAGTGCTGAAGCCGGTTCAAGAACAGGTAGTGAAGCAGCAGCCCGAGCACGAGTCCCACTACATACCCGTAAGGCAGCGCCAATGCGCTCACCCCCACGACGAGGACCACAGCGAAGTCCGCGATTGACGACGCCATGTCTCGACAGAGAAGCACCAATGCCAGGGCTTCAAACAGCAGCATGATCCCCAGCACGGGCCTGGGGAACAGCGGAATGACCTGCTGAAAGGCTGCGGAGAAAAACAGTCCCAGCAGCACATAGAAAAGACCGTAGATGATGACCGAGCCGCCGGTTCGCGCCCCGAAGGTGTAGTGTCCCACCATCCCGCCCGATCCGTGGCATGTCGGGACGCCACCGAAAAACGGGTTCACGAGATTCATGGCCGAGTACGTCAGACCGATCTTCTTGATCGTGAGATCTCGGCCGGGGAACAAGTCGGCAGCAACCTGCCGCGTAGCCAGAATCGAGTTGCCGAAGGACAACGCGAGTTGCGGGATGGCGAGCACATAGAAGCCGACCCAAACATCGTGTCGGGTGGGCACATGCAGTGCCGGTGGGACGAATCCGACGCCTTGCATGAGCAGCTTGGGGTGAACGCGAAACCAGAACGCGAAGGCGAGCCCTAATGCGAGCACGAAGGGCGCTGGGGGAATGCGCCGATTCCCCAACAGCAAGAGAGTGATAAAAAAGGCGAGCACGGCCAGAATCAGACCGCCAGCGCCCTCCGCGGGCACATAATCCCGCAGCGCCAGAGTCGCCAACTGCAGGCCCAAGCCAAACTGGATGCCACGAACCACCGATTTCGGAACGGCATCTGCCAGCCGCGTCAGCAGGCCGCTGGCGGCGAGCACGAGCATCACCAGGCCGATCGCCAGGCCGGCTCCGTAAAGCACGGCGCCGCTCGCCTTCTGGCTGATGACAATGACCGCCATCGCCTTTAACGGCTGCGCCGGCATGGGGATGCCGTACAGCAGCCCGGTGAGAATCTGCATGGCGCCGAAGAGGGTCAACACGCTGGCAGGATTCAGGCCCGCAGCTAGGATCATTCCCGCAATAAGCGGAAAATCCGTGCCCATATCGCCGAAGGCGCCAGAGAGCTCGTTACGGTCAAAGCGGATACGAGCCCTTGGTTCGGCGATGGCTGGGGGCGAGGTTGTCATGTGGGTTCACGTCCGGCTCACACGCGGACAATCATCACCTCGGTGGACTTGATGAGGGCGGCGGCGGTGTCGCCCCTTTTCAGCCGCATCTCCCGCACCGCGTCAGCGGTGATGATGGAAGTGATGGTCTGGCCGCCGATGGAGAGCTTCACCTGGGCCATCAAGCCGCTGGTGCGCACCTCCAGCACGCGTCCAACGAGCTGATTGCGCCCGCTGATGCGGCGAAAATTGCGGCGCCGCTCCGGCCCCGGCTTCTGGCGCAGCCGGTGCAGGTAGCGGTCAAGTTCGCTCTGCGGGATGCGGTGATGGCCGCCGGCGGTCTTGACGGTGCGCAGCTTGCCTTTATAGATCCACTGCTTCACCGTGGGGTAGCTGATGCCCAGCACGGTGGCGGCGTCGCGCGGACGAAGGAGGTCCATAGGATGCGCAGTTTAATACGATATTAGACGTATAGACAAGTTGTCTTTAAACGCTTCCAAGACGAAAGAGCAGAATCAACGGATTGCAGCGAAGCGGGCAGCGGCTCTGGGCATGCCGACGCAACGTGCTCGGACGCCACCGCCTGATTCATGTGCCGTGAAGGAGCCCGGCTCTGGGAATATAGGAGACGGAGCAAGCTACGTTTCTACAATGGATTCGGGGCCGAAACTTTTTGCTCTGCGGTGAATCTGAATGGGGGCGTGCAATCCGCCGGCTCCTGGAATACGTACCAAGGTTGTGGGGGGAACATGCTGATCAAGAAGCCTGCCGATGTGGCCTCATCCGAGATCACGCCCAAGCGCGCCTACCTGAGCCGGCGCACGTTCATGGCGGGAGCGGCGGCAGCCGGTGCCTCGCTGCTAGCTGGACGCAAGCTGCTCGAGATGGGCTCTCCTGCCCAGGTAGTCGAGGCGGGGGCGAAGCTGAGCACGGTCAAAGGTCCGTTCGGCACGGACGAAAAGCTTACGCCGTACAAGGACGTGACCACTTACAACAATTTCTACGAGTTCTCCACTGACAAGGACGGGCCGGCGGCGCTGGCCAAGGATTTTCGCACGCGTCCCTGGCAGGTGAAGGTGGAAGGCCTAGTGCAGAAGCCGCGCACGTTTGACATCGACGACATCCTGAAGCTGGCGCCGCTCGAAGAGCGCGTGTACCGGCATCGCTGCGTGGAGGGCTGGTCGATGGTGATCCCCTGGGTGGGCTACCCGCTAAGCAGCCTGCTCAAGCAGGTGGACCCGCTGGGGAAAGCGAAGTACGTGGAGTTCACCACGATCCTCGATCCGAAGCAAATGCCGGGGCAGCGGGCTCGCATCCTGGACTGGCCCTACATTGAAGGCTTGCGGCTGGACGAAGCGATGCATCCGCTGGCCATCCTGTGCGTGGGCCTCTACGGCGAGGCCCTGCCCAACCAGGACGGCGCGCCGGTGCGCATCGTGGTGCCGTGGAAGTACGGATTCAAGAGCGCCAAGTCGCTCGTGAAGATACGGCTCGTGGAGCAGCAGCCCATCAACACCTGGAACCAGGCAGCGCCCAGCGAGTACGGCTTTTATTCCAACGTCAACCCTCAGGTGGACCATCCGCGCTGGAGCCAGAAGATGGAGCGGCGCATCGACGGCAGCGGCTTCTTCGCCTCGATCAAGAAGATCCCGACGCGGCCGTTCAACGGCTACGGCGACCAGGTGGCGCAACTTTACGCCGGGATGGATCTGCGAAAATACTTCTAGATGACGCGCGTCGGCTGGCTCAAACTCGCGATCTTCCCCTTGTGCCTGGCGCCGCTGGGGCTTCTCGTCTGGAAGGCCGCGAACGCAAACCTGGGCGCCAATCCCATCGAGGCCATCACCCACTCCACCGGCGATTGGACCCTCAGACTCCTGCTGGTCACGCTGGCGATCACGCCGCTGCGCAAGCTCACGGGACAGCTCTGGCTCATCGGGCTGCGCCGCATGATCGGGCTGTTCGCCTTCTTCTACGGCTGCCTGCACTTTCTCACCTACATCTGGCTCGACCAGGGATTCGACGTTCACAGCATGGCGAAGGACGTCTACAAGCGGCCGTTCATCACCATGGGTTTCACCGCGTTTGTGCTGCTCATCCCGCTGGCCGTGACCTCGACGCGCAAGATGATCCAGCGCCTGGGCGGACGCCGCTGGCAGTGGCTGCACCGCTTGATCTACGTGACCGCGACGGCGGCTATCGTGCACTTCACCTGGGCGATGAAGAAAGATATCCACCGGCCGATCGAGTACGGCATCGTGCTCGCCATGCTGCTCGGGTATCGCGTGGTGGCCTGGGCCCGCGCCAGCACCGGCAACCAGCCCAAGCGCGTGCCGGAAGTCACAGGAATCGCGGCAGACTAAACCGCTCCGCCCAGCCGCTCCCGTAAAAGAGACTCCGTGCTGTCCAGATACTCCGCTAGTGAAGTCCTACTCGCTTGCGGCAGTCGTGCGGGAGATCTCATCGAACTGGCGGTCGCGCGCTTTGCGGCGAATCACCTCCAGTACGGCCACTAGAGTGGCGAAGCTGGCCAGCCACGCTGCGGTCAAAATCTTGACCAGCCACGCCGGCGCCGCGCCTGCCTGCTTGAGAACGAATGGGAGAAAGTTCCAGGTGGTGATGTGGACGTAGTCCCATTCGTCCCACTTCATGGCGTAGTTGGTAAGGCTCCAGGCCTGCATCTTTCCGAGCGCGAGGGCGGCAATGTTCTTGAAGCGCAGCGCGATGACGAACGTGGGGTGGCCGAGGGTTTCCATCTGGTAGATCTCGAGGGGCACCCAGAATGCCACCGACGCAAGCTGGATGACGACGCCGGCCACCACCAGCGTCATCCCGACTGCTCGCACGAACCGGCCCACCTGCGCGCCGTGTCGCAATAACAAGGGCACGGAAATGAACGCGACCAGTTCCGCTGTGGTTGAAACGTAGCGGTCGCCCCAGGCGAAGTCGCCACTCCAGACTGTGTACCGCGCGTAGAAGCAGATGTAGGCCAGCAGCAGGAGCACGAAGGCGGCTACGTAGGCCTTGATCTCCGGCCGGAAGCGCCGCCACAGAAGAATGGAGACCAGGAGCGTCAACAGCAGCAGCGGGTCAAAGAGAAAAACGGACTTCTCCGGCGTGAAGAGGGCGCCGAAGAAGCCGACATGGAAGGGGTTCTCGAAGGGATAGTTCGCCGGCAGGCTGGGGTCGAGCATTCTGCGCTCGCGCCCGAAAACGCTGATGTAGGTGTTGAAGAACGAGCCGAAACGGTAGAACTGGTAGATACGATCGAGGAGAATGAACCCCGCATATACGGGTGCGGCCACCCGCAGGTACGAGATAGCGCGCTCCAGCAGGGCACGCCCACGTACGCCTGTGGAGTATGACACCAGCAGCAGGAAGACGCCGACCGCCATCAGGTCCATGCCGGTGGTGAGCCTCGTCAACAGGTTCAGTCCCAGCGCCCCGGAACCAATGAGCAGGGCCCGGCGACTCCCGGTGCGCAGCCACTCATACTGGAACGCCAGGCCGGTAAGCGTCAGCAGCATGATGTAGTTGTTCTCCATCATGTTCTGCGTGTAGTGCAGGTGGGTGGTGCAGAACAGCAGCGCCAGCACCCCAGCAATCGCCTGGTTCACGGTGAACTCGAACCACCGCAGCAGGCGAAAGCACACCAGGGCAGTCAGAACCGACAGCAGAATGTTCGTGCAGTAGGTGACAACGATGTTGCGAACGCTGGGATCGTTTCCGCTGTAAGCGGAGAAGACCGGCAGCCGCTCGATGAAGCTCCCGGCAACGTCGAACGGAAGCAGCAGCAGCGACTGGCCGATCCCATACCACCCGTAGAGCTTGCCGCCGCGCCCATGCAAGCCGAACTCCGGGTATTCGTTGGGAAAGACCGCCGGCTCGGTGGTCCAGAACGAATGGGCCGCCTGCAGCCGGTGCATGGTGTCGCTGGAACCCAGTTCGCCGGACTGCACGAGCAGCGCGGCGAGGAATGCCACCACAGCTAGCAGAAAAGCTGGGCGGCAGAAAAGCGCAAGGAGGCGAGTTCGCATCCGCAGCGATGCTATCGCACAGGCGGAAGGGGTTCAAATGTGTTGAGAGGCAGCTTGCGGCGTCTCCCGGCGAGAAAAGACGAGGAGACGCAGCTATGTCACTACGAAGCGGGCGGGGACGCCATGCCGGCTACCAGAGCGGCTTGCCGTTCTTGTCGCGGAAAGTGAACGTCTGGTTACCGCGCTCGATCTTGCGCGCCAGGATGGCATTTTCGTCGTCGCCGACCTTGGCCTTGGCGCCGACGATCTGGACCTCATCACCCTTGGCGAAACCGAACCCGTACTCGCTCAAGAACTTGCTCAAGGCGAGGTGAACGGTGACTAAGCCCTTGTCCGTCTTGACCACCAGGTGCGCGCCCATGCCGCCGCTCGCCGGGCATTGGAAATCCTTCACTTCCTGCACCACACCCCTGATGGTCACTTCATTGCCGTGGTCGTACTTGGGAGCGCTGGCTGGGACTTGCGCCCAGGCCATAGTCACCGTTAAAAGAACGAGAATGCCTACGGCGAGAATGAATCTCCACGGCATAGCGGGCCTCCTTTTGCCGAACTGTCGTCGCCGCCCGTGCGGACGCAGAATGAACGAACTCCCGCTCATATCCACTTAGCAACTTATGCCGGTCCCGGCCCCGGGGTCAGTGATGCCCATCACTTTGTGCTGCACCATAGGTCACCGCCGGGAGACGCAGAACTTTCCGCGGCCGCAAGGGTTCCAGAAGAGGAGATGCCTGCCGCTCGCGGCATCTCTGCTAGGATTAAAGCCATCATCAGCTTTTTTTGTACTGGGGTCCTACGATGTTTGGTGAACTCGGCCTTCCCGAAATCCTGCTCATCCTGGGGATCGCGCTGCTGCTGTTCGGCCCGAAGAAGCTCGGCGAACTGGGCAAGAGCCTGGGAGAAGGAATCCGCAGCTTCAGGTCGGCGGTGAAAGAGGAGCCGCCCAAGCCCGCTCCCGAATCGTCCGAGAAGAAAGAGGCCTCGTAAGGAGAGCGTCCTGGGGCAGGTCAGCTGCTCTTGCGCTACGCCCGCACCGATTCACACGGTACCACCCGCAAGTTAGCGCCCGCCGCGGGGCGGCTAAGTCGCTAGTCCAAGAGCGTCAACTGGGCTTCCAGGTCGGCGAGCGCCTGGTTCAGCATCTCGCGATGTCGCGGATTCTGGCTGACCTCCAATTGCTGGAGTACGCGGCTGCGCGAGAGCACGAGCGCCTGGCGGCGGCGCATGCGCTCCGGGTCGTGGTTGTCGTGGTGGCTGGACTCCTGGTTGCTGGTTTCGGCTGACTCGATCTGTGATTCTATGGACTTGCTTTCCCAACCTCTGGCCATATTCGCGATTATACGAAGCCCGGCGCACAAAATCAGGTGCTTGTTCTGGTGCGGTGGTACCGGATGTGTCTGCACATCGTGAATCGATATTAGGTTGCTCGCCGGTACGTCCGTACCCGGACCTAAAGTAATTTGAGCGTCCACAGGACCGGAGATTACTATCGACAACGAGGTGAAGGCATGGCCACGGAAGTCGTAATGCCGCAGCCGGGGTACGGGAGGATGCGGCGCTGGCCGCGTTACCGCATCAACGTGCCTGTCCGCGTGCTGGTCCAGAGGCCCGACAAGACGGTAATCGTCAGCGGCCGGGGTATGGAGCTGAGTGAAGGCGGCATGGCCATTTTCGCCGGCGTCGAACTGAAGGTCGGCCAGCGCGTGGAAATCGAATTCACGCCTCCCTACGACGGCCAGCCCGTGCGCGTGCGCAGCACCATCCGCAACCGCAACGGCTACAACTACGGCACCCAGTTCCTGCTCCTGAGCCGTGAAGACAACCAGCAGGCCGAGCAGATCCGCCAAGTCTTGCAGGCGATGGGATCGCCCACGGACGACTGAACCGGCACCCAGATCGCGAAGTCCCTACGCCGTCCTGGCGACACCGGCGGGCTCAAACTTCGCCACTAAAGATTCGATCAGCTCTTCCTTTGCGCGAAGATCGGCCTTGAACCGGTAGTCCTCGGTTTGGCTCTTCAGACCTCAGGTCGATTTGCATGTGAGTGCCTCCGACCGACTTTAAGTCTGGTCCTGCTGTGTCCAGGCGGGTGCAGGTGGACGGTCCCAAAACGGGACCAGGCTGTATACTCTGGGCCGCCATGTACCCACAGCTTGATGCGCGATTGAAGAGCCGCGAACCCGTCCTGCTGGACGGAGCTCTGGGGACGGAACTGGTGCGCCGCGGGGTGCGCTGGCGCAAGCACGGACTGCTCACTGACGCCGAACGCGTCCTGCGGCTGCATGAGGAGTACCTGGCGGCTGGCGCCGGCGTGATCCGCACCAACACCTTTCAACTGAATCCCCGCATCTACCTCAACGTCTTCCGCAACCGCGAGCACATGCGCCACATCGGGGCGCCCGGACTGGAAGAGCTCACGCCCAAACTCCTGCGCACCAGCGTGCGGGTGGCGCGACAGGCCCGCGCCAATGCAGGCAAGGAGAAGCAGGCGGCGATTGCAGGCGTGCTGGCGCCGCTCGAACACTGCTTCCGTCCCGACCTGGCGCCGGGATTCGAGCAGGCGCGCGCGGAACAGCGCGAGCTGGCGCACGTCTTCGCCGAGGAGCGTGTCGACCTGCTGCTGGCGGAGAGCATGAACACCATCGCGGAAGCGCGGGCGGTGGCGGAGGCGGCGCGCGCCGTCGGACTGCCGGTTTGGATAAGTTTTGTCATCGGGCCGGAAGGAGAGCTGCTGAGCCGCGAGCCGCTAGCGCAAGCCGTGGCCGAGGTGGAGAGGCTGGGCGCGCAGGCGGTGCTGGTCAACTGCGCTCCACCCGCTGAGATCGGCCGAGCTCTCGCCAAAGTCAAAGCGGCGACGCGGCTTCCCTATGGCGGCTTCGCGCATATCGGGCGGTTCTCGCCGCCGAGCTGGAAGTTCGAATTCTTCCCCCAGTTCAGCGAAACCGAAACCTGGCCCCCCGAGCGTTACGCCAGCGAAGCCCAGCGCTGGGGGGAGGAGGGCGCCACGATCATCGGCGGCTGTTGCGGCACGACGCCGGCGCACATCGCAGCGCTGCACGCCCGGCGGGAAGGAGCCAAGTCGGCATGAGCTACCAGGCGATCGGCAATAAGCTCGCGGCGGGCGGGACAGTAATCCTTGACGGCGCCATCGGCACCGAGATCCTGCGCCGCAACGTCACTTGGGCCGACCACCAACTGGCGAGCCGGCCGGAATTCGTGCGCGGCATCCACGAAGACTATATCCGCGCCGGTGCCGACGTGATCAGCACCAACAGCTTTCAGCTCTGCCGGCGCGCGCTCTACAACCACTTTCGCGATGAGGTCCACCGCCGGCAGATCGGCTCGACCGACCTCGACGATCGCGCCAACGAGCTGCTGGCGGCTTCGGTGCGCCTGGCCATCGAAGCGCGCGCGCACGCGGCGGCGGGGCGGCCCGTCGCAGTGGCCGCGGCCATCACCACCCTGGAGTGGTGCTTCCGTCCCGACCTGGCGCCGTCGCCCGAACAGGCGAAACGCGAGTACCGCGAAATCTTCCAGGTGGTAAAGGACGCGGGCGCCGATTTGGTGCTGCTGGAGACGCTGAACAGCATCTCGGAAGCTCGCGCCGCGCTGGAGGTGGCCAAGAGCCTCGGCCTTCCCTGCTGGACCAGCTTCGTGTGCGACGAACGCGGAAGGTTGTTCACCGGCGAGACCATGGCTGAGATGGTCGCCGCGCTCGAACCGCTGGGAGTGGACGCCATCCTGCTGAACTGCGCGCCGCCGGGGGACATCAACGCCGGGATGAAGGAATTGCTACCGCACGCACGGGTGGCGACGGGAGCATATCCCCACATCGGGCGCTTCGACCCGCCGGAGTGGATGTTCACCGACGAGTATCCGCCGGCGCGCTATTTGCAAGTGGCCTCAAGTTGGAAGCAGATGGGAGCGCGGATTCTGGGCGGCTGCTGCGGCACCACGCCCGAGCACATCGCGGCGCTGGCGGATCTGCGCGAGAGGCCGGCGCAGGCGTAATGTGCTTCGCAAAAACGCAGACATGTAACAAGCTACGTCTCTACAGCTTCTACTCCGCCGCCAGTTTCCAGCCCTTGTCTCCGCGAACAAAGGTCAATGCCGCCTGGGCGGGTTCCACTTGGTAAAACGCTACGCCGTATTTCTGGATGAGTGTGGAGCGGTCCCAGGTATTGAAGCTCTTCACCAGCGGCCCGGAGGCGTCGAAGGCGTTGCCTAGCTCGTTGGGCGCCCATTGCCAGGTGAACTGCACGTAAGCGATGTCGCGGTTGCTGATGGTGACCTTGGACACGGCAGTCAACTGGCGCTCCGCCAGGGGAACGGTGTAAGCATCCGTGCCATCCGAGTTCCTAGTCTTTACCACTCCCGGGATGGCGGCCAGCTTGCGCTCACCTTCGGGCGCGAAAGCAACGCTAATGTCGGCGCCCTTGGCCTTGCCCAGCTTGAGGATGCCGGCTTTTTCCAGCAGGCGGTAATGCGGGTCGCGGATCTTCTCGTCCACGCTGGGCTGCAGCACGCCGACGTGGAAGTGGACGGTGGCCGGCCCTTCTCCCTTCAGGAATGCCGCGACGAGTCCGGCGGCCTGTTCCTGGGACAAGCTCTTGCTGGGCACCACCCAGTAGCCGATCGTGCCCACGATCACCGCGATCAGCACCAGGACCAGCGCCAGCGGTATGAAGTACGACGATTCCTTCTGCAACTTAAGTTCTTCTTCGAACATCGGCACGCTCCCGCGAGGGCCGTCAAAACCACCCCAGCAAACCGAAGCCGAGTTGGCTGGGGCCCCTGGGTTTGGGGCCGGGGCCCCCCGATAATCCTGCAACTTCCACTATAGGCGGTGGCGCGTAGGGGTCTGTGACCGCGCTTACAAGCGTGCGTGACGGATGAGCACGCGACCGAAAATCACGGGCGAGTGTGATAACGGTCACTGTGCAAGGTGGAACGGCGTCGTGAAATGGAGGCTGCGGGGCTGTCCGCAGGGCGAGGGATGCCATGAGCAACGGGAAGGTGGTTTCTGTCGAGCGCTGTCCGAGGTGTGGCGCCAGTTGCGCCCCTAACCACAAGTTCTGCGCGGAATGCGGCAGGTTCCTGCGCGACGAATTCCTGGACCAACGATTGCTGTTGGCGCTGGTGCATGAACGCGAGGGCCGCAACGACGAAGCCCGCCAGGAGCTGGAGCGCATCCTGGAATCGGATCCCGGCCACGTGCTCGCCAATCATTGGTTGGGGAGTCTGTATTTCCACGAAGGCGTGCTGGAAGTCGCGATCCGCTATTACCAGAAGGCGGTCGCGGCGGCGCCGCGCTTCATCCTGGCGCACTATGACCTGGGCGTGGCCTGGTATCACCAGGGCAACATGCTGGAGGCGATCCGCGCCTTCCGCCGCTGTCTGGAGATCGACCCGCACTACAACGCCGCCCATTACCGGCTGGCGCTGGCGCTGTTCCATGCCGGACAACTGGAGGAAGCGCTGAAGCAGTTCGAAGACGCGATCCTCCTCACCCCGGAGTACCTGATGGCGCACTACCACATGGGCGTGATCCACGAGCGGCGGGGCGAGATGCAGGCCGCCGAGTGTGCCTTCGAGTACAGCGAGGACCAGGCGGTGGGCGAGGTCAGCAGCCTTTTCCACCTGGCGGTGCTTCGCCGGGCGCAGGGGGATGTGGCCGGAGCCGAGGAATGTCTGCGGCGAGCGCGCGAGTTCGGGCAGAACCTGTCGCCGGCAACCGTCCGCCCGTAGTCGGCTGGACCAGCCGATTCTCCAAGCGCCTCTCCACGCTACCCACCTTTTTGGATATTTGTGAACTCGGAATCTGTGTCGTAAGCTGGAGTCGCTCAGCGCACGCGGGGGAGGACTGTGCAGGAACGATTCATGCGGAGGGCCATCGCGCTCTCGCTGGAGAACGTCGAGTTGGGCCGGGGAGGTCCGTTCGCCGCCGTGGTGGTGCGGAACGGCGAGATCATTGGGGAGGGGACCAACCAGGTGACCTCCAGCAACGACCCCAGCGCGCACGCTGAGATGCTGGCGGTGCGGGCCGCCTGCTGCAGGCTCGCGCATTTCCAACTGACGGGATGCGAGATCTACACCAGTTGCGAGCCCTGTCCCATGTGCCTGGGGCTGATCTATTGGGCACGGCCGGACAAGGTTTATTACGCCAACACGGCGGAGGATGCGGCCGCCATCGGCTTCGATGACTCGCGCATCTATCGCGAGCTCGAGTCGCCGCCCGCCGCGCGCAGCATCCCCATGATGCAGATGCTGCGCCACGAAGCTCTGGCCGCATTCCGTGCCTGGCAGGAAAAACCAGGCAAGATTCCTTATTGATCGAGATGCAATCCGACTCCATGGCCGACCGATTCATTGGTAAGTCCATCCCGCGGAAAGAAGGCCGCGCGAAGGTGACCGGCCGCGCCCTGTACGTGGACGACATGGTGATGCCGGGGATGCTCTATGGCGCAACGGTGCGCAGCCCGGTCGCCCGCGGGCGCATCCGCGGGATCCGCTACGCCCAAGGCATTCCCTGGGACGAGTTCACCATCGTCACCGCCCAGGACATCCCGGGAAAGAACTGCGTGGCGCTCATGCTCAACGACCAGCCATGTCTTGCGGACCAGGTGGTGAACCACGCGGAGGAGCCGGTGGTCCTGCTGGCGCACCCGGACCGGTACCTGCTGGAAGAAGCGCGGCGCGCCGTCGAGCTCGACATCGAGCCGCTGCCGGCGGTGTTCACCATTGACGAATCCCTCGCTAGGCAGCAAGTGGTCTGGGGCGAGGACAACATTTTCAAGTCCTTCCTGGTAGAGTCGGGCGACGTGGAGAGCGCATGGGGCCACGCCCACCTCATCGTCGAAGGTGAGTACGAGACTGGCGCCCAGGAGCAGCTCTACATCGAGCCGCAGGGAATGATCGCAACCTTCACCGCGGAGCAAGGATTGACCGTCTGGGGCTCGATGCAGTGCCCGTACTACGTCCACCGCGCGCTGATGACGTTGCTGGACTTGCCGGTAAACCAAGTGCGGGTGATCCAGACCGAGACCGGTGGCGGCTTCGGCGGCAAGGAAGAGTACCCGTCGATGATCGCCGGGCACGCCGCGCTGCTGGCGCGGAAGTCGGGCAAGCCGGTCAAGATCGTGTACGACCGCATGGAAGACATGGCGGCCACCACCAAGCGGCACCCCTCGCGCACGCGGCATCGCACCGCGGTCACGCGCGAGGGTAAGCTGCTGGCCATGGACATCGAGTTCGTGGTAGATGGCGGCGCTTATGCCACGCTCTCGCCGGTGGTGCTGTCGCGCGGCACCATCCACGCCGCCGGGCCGTACTTCTGCCCCAACGTGCGCATCCGCAGCCAGGCTGTAGCCACCAACTTCCCGCCGCACGGGGCGTTTCGCGGCTTCGGCGCGCCGCAGAGCATCTTCGCGCTGGAACGCCAGATGGACCAGGTCGCCAAAGTCCTCGGCCTCGCTCCCGAGGAATTGCGTCGCCGCAACTTCGTGAAGCAAGGCGAGACGCTGGCGGTCGGGCAGGTGGTGCGGGAAAAAGTTGACATGGCCGGGCTGATGGAGCGCGCGCTGGAGCTGAGCGATTACTACGCCAAGCGCAAGCGCTTTGCGGAGGAAAATCCTCGTCGCGAGGTGAAGAAAGGGATCGGCTTGGCGTCGTTCCTGCACGGCGCAGGATTCACCGGATCGGGCGAGCGTTACCTGGCATCGCTGGTCGGGGCGGAGGCGACGCCGGAGGGCCGCGTGCGCGTGCTGGCCGCCAGCACCGAGATGGGGCAGGGCACAATGACGGTGTTCTCGCAGATCGCGGCTGAGGCCCTGGGCGTGGATTACGACATGATTGAGATCGTGCAGCCGGACACCGCGGTCGTCCCCAACAGCGGTCCCACGGTGGCTTCGCGTACCTGCATGGTGGTGGGCAAGCTGGTTGAGTCGGCGGTGCTCGGGATTCGGCAGCAACTCCTGAGTAGCGGCCTGCTGCCGGAGAGATACACATCGGAGCAGTTCCGGCAAGCCTGCCGGCAGTTCATCGAAAATCACGGCGCTCTGAAATCAAGCAGCGAGTACAGCGCTCCCCCTGGCGTCTACTGGGACGATGACAAGTACCGTGGCGACGCGTACGGTGCCTATGCCTGGGCGGTGTACGTGGCGGAAGTTTCGGTGGACCTGACGACTTACGAAATCCGCGTGGACGATTTCGTCGCCGTGCAGGAGGTCGGGCGGGTGATCAATCCGGTGCTGGCGACGGGGCAGATCGAAGGCGGCGTGGCCCAGGGCATTGGCTTCGCGCTCTACGAGAACGTGGTCTGGCAGGAAGGGCAGATGGTCAACAGCCAGATGACCAATTACATCATGCCGACTTCCGCCGACCTGCCGCCCATCCGCGTGTTCTTCGAGGAAGTGCCCTACGCACACGGGCCGGGCGGCGCCAAGGGCATCGGCGAACTGCCCATTGATGGGCCGGCGCCGGCGATCGTGAATGCCATCGAGAACGCCGGCGGGGTGAACGTCAACCGCATCCCCGTCACCCCGGAAGTGCTGATGGAAGCGCTGGAGGGCGTGCATGCCTGAGGTGCGCAAAGTCGCAGTCAGCTTCGCGGTCAACGGAGAGCCGCGCACGGTCGAGGCCTATCCCATGGCGCGGCTGCTCGACGTGCTCCGCCAAGACCTGCTCCTGACCGGCACCAAAGAGGGCTGCGGCGAAGGCGAGTGCGGCGCCTGCTCGGTGCTCATCGACGGCGAACTAGTGAACAGTTGCCTGGTGCCGGTGGCGCAGGCGGAGGGCAGCCGGATCACGACCATCGAAGGCATCGCCGGCGAAACCCTGCACGCGGTGCAGGAGGCTTTCGTAGAGTGCGGCGGGGCGCAGTGCGGCATCTGCACGCCGGGGATGGTCCTGGCCGCGGTCACGCTGGTCGGGCGCCAGTCGGCGCAGCCCACTGAAGACGACATCCGCAACGGCCTGGCGGGCAATCTCTGCCGCTGCACGGGATACATGCGGATCTTTGAAGCTGTGCTGCAAGCCTGCGAAAAGAGCGTGGGAGCGGGAGCATGAGATCCTACCTGCCGGCGTACGACATGCGGGTCCCGCTCGAACTCGATGAGGCGCTCGAGACCATGGCGCGCGCGCCGGGTGAATGGAAACCCTTCGCCGGCGGCACCGACCTGATGGTGCTGCTCGAGCAGGGCAAGCTGGCGCACCGGAAATTCCTGAGCGTGGCACGGCTGAAGGGCCTTTATGGCTTCGCCCTGACCGACGACCACGTCACGCTCGGCGCCATGATCACCTACCGGCAGGTGCAGGCGACGGCCATCCTGCAGCAGGAATTTCCCCTGCTCTGCCGCGCCGCGTACGAGACCGGCGGCATCGCCACTCAGAACCGGGGCACGCTGGGCGGCAACATCGCCAACGCCTCGCCGGCCGCCGATTCCCCGCCCGCGCTGCTGGTTTACGATGCGGAGCTGGAGCTGGTCTCGGCGAGGGGAGCGCGCTGGGTGCCGTATGCCGGCTTTCATCTCGATTACAAGAAGCTGGACATGCGACCGGAAGAGGTGATCCGAAACATCCGCCTGCCGCGCACGAAGAAGAACTGGCGGCAGCATTATCGCAAGGTCGGCACGCGGCGGGCGCAGGCCATCTCCAAGGTTTGCTTCGCGGGCGCGGCGCTGGTCGATGGCGGCGAGATCAACGACGTACGCATCGCGCTGGGCAGCGTTGCGCCGACCGTGTTGCGCTGCCGCAAGACCGAAGCGCTTCTGCGGGGAAGCCTTACCACGGAAATGGTCCGCGCGGCGTGTGACGAGCTGGCGCGGGAGATCCAGCCTATCGACGACTTCCGTTCCACCGCTCGCTACCGCACACGGGTGGCGCAGAAGCTGCTCGCGGAGTTTCTCCTCGGACTCATCGCGCCGCCGGCAGGCGATCGGGCATGAGCGCCGGACGCGTGCTCAAACGAGGCCAGGCATGAGCGACTTCACCGAGTTGGTGGACCTCGCTTGCGAGCGCGTCGGCGGGCGCGTGCTCGCAGCCAACGACGAGTTCTTCGCGCCCAAGGAGAACTTGCTGAAGCCGGCCAAGCCGGTATGGCTCGAGGACAAGTACACTGACCGCGGCAAATGGATGGATGGCTGGGAGACGCGTCGGCGGCGCACCCTGGGATTTGACTGGTGCATCGTGCAGCTCGGCGTTCCCGGCATCCTGCGCGGAGTGGTCGTGGACACGAGCTACTTCAAAGGCAATTATCCGCAACACTGCTCCCTCGAGGCGTGTGCGCTCGCGGACCACGCACGTGTGGAAGAGTTCAGCTCCGACGCGGTCCGCTGGGCCGAAGTTCTGCCTAAGTCGGCCCTGGAAGGCGACACGCAGAACCACTTCGCGATCGGCGATCCGCACCGCTACACCCATCTGCGCTTCAACATTTATCCCGATGGCGGCGTGGCGCGGCTGCACGTGCATGGCGAGGCGGTGCCCGATTGGAAACGGGTGCTGGCGGAAGGCGCGTGCATCGACCTGGCGGCGGTCGTCAACGGCGGGTGCGTGGTGGACTGCAGCGACATGTTCTTCAGCGCGCCGCAGAACCTGCTCATGCCGGACCGGAGTTCGCACATGGGCGACGGCTGGGAAACCAAGCGCAGGCGCGGTGAGGGACACGATTGGGTGGTCATCCGGCTGGGGATCGCGGGCATGCTCCGCCAGGTCGAGGTGGATACATCGCACTTCAAGGGAAATTTTCCCGAGAGCTGCTCCCTGGAAGGGTGCGACGGCGCCGACCGCGCTTCGCAGCGTGACTGGAAGGAAGTTCTGCCGCGCACGCTGTTGCAGGCGGATTCGGTGCGCCGCTTCGAGATCACAGACCGTGCCCCCGCATCGCAGGTGCGCTTCAATATCTATCCCGATGGAGGAGTGGCGCGGCTGCGCATCTTCGGGGTGCCCACGCGCGAAGGCAGGATCGCCGAGGGCCTGCGCTGGCTGAATACGCTGCCGGATGAGGTGGCACGCGCTTCCCTGCTGAATTGCTGCGGATCGAGCACCTGGGCGCAACGCGTTGCGGATCGGCGTCCCTTCCGTGACGCAGCCCAGCTTTTCGAGGCCGCGCACGAGGTTTGGGAGAAACTTGGGAGGAACGACTGGCTCGAGGCCTTCAGCCACCATCCGAAGATCGGCGAACGCAAGGCCGCAGTCGCGCAGCCGGCCGAGGCGCAGCGATGGTCGGAACAGGAGCAGCGGTCGGTCTCGAGCTCCGCAGCGCACCTGCGGGAGGAGCTGGCCAACACGAACCAGATCTATCAGGCGCGCTTCGGCTACATCTTCATCATGTGCGCCACCGGCAAGAGCACGGAGGAGATGCTGGCGCTGCTGCGCGAGCGGCTGAAGAACGATCCTGAGACTGAGTTGCGCGTGGCCGCCGGCGAGCAACAGAAGATCACCCGGCTGCGCCTGGAGAAGATGCTGGAGCTATGAGCGCCATCACCACACACGTACTGGACACGAGCACCGGCCGCCCGGCGGTGGGCGTGCCGGTCACGCTGGAGAGGCAAGCGGGCGACGGCCGGTGGCAGAGCGCCGGACACGGCGTCACCAATCAGGACGGGCGGCTCACCAATCTGCTTGCCGGCTCGCAACTCGCGGCGGGAACGTACCGCGTCACCTTCGACACTGCCGCCTACTTCAGGGCGAAGAACCAGCAGGTATTTTATCCGCAGGTGCAGGTGATGTTCACGGTCCGCGACGCTGGGCAGCACTACCACGTGCCCCTTTTACTGAGCCCCTACGGGTACTCCACTTATCGGGGAAGCTGAGCGATGGGGATCAAGCTCTCGAGCAGCAACTACGGCAAGTCGCGCGTGCGCCTGGTGCGGATCACGCGCGGCGAGGAAGCGCACCACCTGAAAGACATCTCCGTTGACATACAGTTCGAGGGCGACTTCGAGGAGGCCCACACCCACGGCGATAACCGCAAGGTGCTGCCCACCGACACCATGAAGAACACCGTCTATGCACTGGCCGGGCAGCAACCGGTGGGCGAAATCGAGGAATTTGGACTGCGTTTGACCGAACATTTCCTGGCGACGAATCCGCAGGTCCGGAACGTGCGCGTAGCGATGAGCGAACGATTGTGGGCGCGCATCCTGGTCGAGGGCCAACCGCACCCCTGGGCCTTCGTCGGCGGCCGGCCGGAGAAGCGCACTGCGCTGGTCGCGGCCACGCGCGCCGGCCATTCCACCCAGGCCGGGATCGAAGACCTGCTGGTGCTGAAAAGTTACGAATCGGCCTTCGAGGGTTACATCCAGGACCGCTACACCACGCTGAAGGAGACGCGCGACCGCATCCTCGCGACCGTGGTGAAAGCGAACTGGAGTTACAGCTTGCGGGATGTCGCGTTCGGGCGCTGCTGGGAAGGCGTGCGCGGCGTGTTGCTCCAAACCTTCGCCGAACACCGGAGCGAGTCGGTGCAGCACACGCTGTTCGCCATGGCCGGGGCGGTGCTGGATGCCTTCGGCGCGGTCGAGGTTATCCGGCTGTCCATGCCCAACAAGCACCACCTCCCGGTGGACCTGACGCCGTTCGGGATGGAAAACCACAACGAGGTGTTTGTGGCGACGGATGAGCCGTACGGACTGATCGAAGCGGTGGTGCGAAGGGATTAGAATCGGTTCGGCAGGCTTTATGGGACGTGCCGTTCAGACTCGGGTTGCCTTCCCGCCGTCCTACCTCAATCTGTGGAAATCGGGTGAGCTCGCCCGCCGCGTCGAACGCGGGCTCAGCAAACTCGGCGATTGTACCCTCTGCCCGCGTGATTGCCACGTCAACCGCCTGGCCGACAAGTTCGCGGTCTGCCGCTCTGGCCGTTACCTGCGGGTCAGCAGCCATTTCCCCCACTTCGGCGAAGAAGACTGCCTGCGGGGGACGCGCGGCTCAGGGACCATCTTCTTCAGCGGCTGCAACCTGCGCTGCGTCTTCTGCCAGAACTTCGAGGCGAGCTGGCGCGTGGAAGGCGAGATCGCGCCTCCCCAGAAATTGGCCTCCATGATGCTCGAGCTCGAGGGGCGGGGCTGCCACAACATCAACCTGGTGACGCCTGAACACGTGGTGCCGCAGATCCTGGAAGCGTTGCTAATCGCGGTCGAGGGCGGGCTGCGGCTGCCGCTGGTGTACAACACCGGCGCCTATGACTCGCTCGACTCGCTTGAGCTGATGGATGGCCTGGTTGACGTCTACATGCCGGACTTCAAGTTCTGGGATCCGGAGATGGCGCGCCGCTACCTCCGCGCACCCGACTACCCGGAGGCGGCCCGCCGCGCCATTAAGGAAATGCACCGGCAGGTCGGGCCGCTGGTGGTGGATGAGAGCGGGCTGGCGTTGCGCGGCGTGATCCTGCGCCATCTGGTCATGCCCGGCGACATTGCCGGCACACGCGAGATTCTGCACTGGATCGCCCGCGAACTCGGCCCCGACACCTACCTCAACGTCATGCCGCAGTACTATCCCGCGGGCAAGGTGAGCGCCAAGGAGCACGCTGAGATCAACCGCTGCATCACGCTCGAGGAATTCCAGGAGGCGCTGGGAACCGCCTCAGAAGCCGGCTTGCGCCGTCTGGACAACCGGTCGGTGCTTCGCGCCCTCATGCGGTGAGGCGGCAGCTACCCTTTGACCACGGCAACGGGCTCCAGCCGCGCGACTTTCTTGCCGATGCCGGCACGCTCGACAACGTCGACTACGCGCGAGACGTCCTTGTAAGCCTGGGGCGCTTCTTCCGCCAGCCCCGATATCGAACCGGCGCGCACGGCAATGCCACGGCTCTTCAGCTCCTGCCGCAACTCCTCGCCCCGCACCATCTTTCTGGCGCGGGCGCGGCTCCACACCCGTCCGGCGCCATGGCAGGTTGAGCCGAAGGTCCGTTCCATCGAATCCAGGGTGCCGATTAGCACGTACGACGCCGTACCCATCGAGCCTGGGATCAGCACCGGCTGGCCGATGTCGCGCAGGTCGTCCGGCAACCCGGGCGAACCTGGACCGAAGGCCCGGGTTGCGCCTTTGCGGTGCACGCACACCTGCATGCGGGTCCCGCCTACCTCGTGTTCTTCGATCTTGGCCATGTTGTGGGCGATGTCGTAGACCTGGTGGAGGTCGAAGGCGAGCACCTTGCCGGCCAGTACTTGCTCAAAGGAGCGCCGGATGTGGCCGGCCAGCACTTGGCGGTTGGCGAAGGCAAAATTGGCCGCGCAGGCCATGGCATGGAAATACTGCTGCCCATCCTCGGACGCAAAGGGCGCGCACACCAACTCGCGGTCGGGAAGTTCGATGCCGAGGTCGCGCACCGTTTTCTGAAAGCGCGCGACGTAATCCTCGCAGACCTGGTGGCCGAAGCCGCGCGAGCCGCAGTGGATCTGCACCACTGCCTGGCCGGGGAACAAGCCCAAGCGCTCGGCCACGGTCTCGTCGTAGACTTCTGTGACGCGATCCACCTCGATGAAATGATTGCCCGCGCCCAGCGTGCCGAGCTGGCCACGTCCACGTTCCCGCGCTTTGTGGGAAACGTATTCGGGATCGGCTCCGGGCATGGCACCGAACTCCTCTGTGTGTTCGAGGTCTTCCTTACGGGCGAGGCTGCGCTCTCGCGTCCAGCGCGCGCCTTCCACTAGCACCTTGTCCAGTTCGGCGTCCTGCAGCTTGATCTCACCGTGGACTCCCACCCCGCTGGGACAGTTGCGATAGATCGCCGAGGCCAGATCGTTCAGGAACGGGGAGATCTCTTCCGCTAAGGCTTCCGAAGCCAGCAGGCGCACCCCGCAGTTGATGTCGTAGCCCACACCTCCGGGCGAGATGATGCCATCGGGCAACTTAGTAGCGACTACGCCGCCGATGGGAAAGCCGTACCCCTGGTGGATGTCGGGCATGGCGATGGCGTACTTGACGATTCCGGGCAAGGTGGCAGTGTTGACCAACTGCTCTACCGAGTTGTCGGTCAGGGACGCCTCAAGCAAGGCTTCGTCAGCGTAGAGCCGGGCCGGCGCTCGCATGTCCTCGCGGAAATCACGCGGAATCTCCCACACCTGTTCTGAAATACGCTTGAAATCAGAGCGCGCAATCGTGCGAGTTGGAGATGGTTTCCCCATTCTTTGCCACTCAAACGTCCACCACAAGGGTGGCTTCCCAGCCATCCGGTAGCCGCTCGATTTTCAGACCGTGGAAGGTCACTGCTTTAATGCTACGCCGAATCGAAGCATTGGGCTCACCATGCAGGGATGCGCGCAGAAAGGTCTCAGAAATTGCGATCACCTGGAAACCGGAATAGGATTCCTGGTGAACGTCCTGAAGATACAGAATCTCGTTTAACCAATTCACCAGCAGGGTTTCGCGATCGACGCCTGAAACTTCAACTTCCCGGCTAACGGTTTCCTGAGTGTCTGTGGGTTGCCCCTGGATGGCACAGAGGGCGTGGGCGGCAAGCACAAACAGCTCGGCCAGGTCACGTCCTCGGACCGTGAAAGCGCGGTCGGCAGTGTGTTCCACTTCCCGGAATTGCGAGTCATTGGCCATAGGCGATCAATCTGAGCGTTGCCAGGAATCGCTCACTTGAATTTTCACCCTTGCTTCCTTGAACAAAATAGCCCCTGCAGACAAACGCTCCAGTGACCACGCTCACAGGGCGACCGCCACGAATCCAGAGTGAGCAACAGCCTGTTCCTCGCCGCCCCGGCTTGTGCTGCGGGGGTGACCGCAATCACTGCAACATCCCAGTCCCCGTATTAACCTCAAGATGCCAACATGTTTCTCACCAAAGCGGGAGGAGGTGTCTCATGCCCGTGGTGGAAGGGAAAGCCCGCGTCGCACTCAAGAATATCCTGTTCCCAACTGACTTCTCGGAACGCTCAGCCGCGGCCCTGCCCTATGCCGCCGCCGTCGCACGCCGTTACCAAGCCAAGGTCTACCTGGCGCATGTGGTCATGATGGAACCGGCGGTTGCACCGGCAGCCGGCCCACCGGTTTCGGACTGGAAAATGGCAGAACAGGAGATGGCGATCCTGGACCGCTGCGATCTGCTGAACGGGATACCCTACGAGACCCTGGTGGAAGAAGGAGAGATCGGGGATGTGCTCTCCGAGATGATCCGGCAGCGGGAGATCGACCTCATCATTTTGGGCACACATGGGCGAGGAGGATTCAAGAAGCTGATCCTGGGATCGGTGGCGGAGGAGATCATCCGCGAGGCGCCGTGCCCGGTGCTGGCGGTCGGGCCGGAAGTGCCATCGCGTGCACAGTTCCCTGGCGACATGCGCCATATCCTCTGTGCCACGGACTTCGGCCCCGGATCGCTTACCGCCCTGGAGTATGCGGTTTCTTTCGCCGAAGAGAACAGGGCCCGGCTGACGATCGTGCATATCGTGGAGCCTTATAATCCCCTGCTGGCGCCGAAGAGTCGAGAGGACGCGTTCCAGCAGTTGCTGCCGGCGGACGTGGTTCTGGCCTCGCCGCCGGAGTTCGTCGTCAAGATCGGCTCAGCGGCGGAGGTCATCCTCGAACTGGCTGGTGACAAGCAAAGCGATTTGATCGTGATGGGCGCCCATGAAACGCCGGTTGGGGCGCTGTCGACTCGTTTGGTCTGGCCGACTTTGCATCGTATCCTTTGTGAGGCGCGGTCTCCGGTGCTGACCGTACGGGGATAGTTGCCTGGCCAACCGAGATCGGCACGGGAATGGCCATCGCCCCAGACCCGAACCGTGGGCAGTGATTCCAGTCACTGCGCGGCCTTCCAATGGGGTTCAAGATAAAGAAGGGGATGGCCTAGGGCCATCCGGCTGCAGTCGCGAGGATTGCAGGGAGGCAGCATATGTTTTCGATTCGATTGGTCCAACTGATCGAGGCCCACGCTGACAAGCTGTCTCAGGGGCTGATGCACAGCCTCGAGACTTCGCCGCGATCGAGCGAGCTGTTGCGCAAGGTGCCTGCCGACGAATTAAACAGCCGGGTGCAGGAGATCTATCGCAATCTCGGCGACTGGTTGCTGACCAAGACCGAGTCGGAGATCGAAGAGAGATACACCGGCTTGGGCATGCGGCGGGCGCGGCAGGGCGTGCCTTTCAGCCAGTTTGAGTGGGCTATCATCCTTACCAAAGAATATCTGTGGCAACACCTGGAGAGCGAAGGCCTGCTGGAGGAACCCGTCGAACTTCTGGGCGAACTGGAGCTGCTCCACAACCTGGAGCGGTTCTTTGATCGGGCAATCTATTTCGCCGCTGTGGGCTATGAGAGCGCGTCCGGGCACGAGGCGGCGCATCGAGGCGCCGCGCCGGCGGCAGCGCGGCGATGATCGGTCTCGGGGGTGACGGATCGCCTGAGACCAACGCAACCGCCTAAGCAACACGGAGGTCATTATGCCAAGCAACACGCTGACAGAACTTCTGGATAGTCACAACATCAAGTACACGATCATTACTCACTCGGTGGCCTACACCGCCCAGGGAATTGCGGCCCTGACCCATATTCCCGGCCAGGAGCTGGCCAAGACCGTGATCGTGAACCTCGACGACTCGCTGGCCATGGCGGTCCTGCCGGCCTCGTGCCAGGTGGATCTGGCTGCCCTGCGGGCGGCGACGGGAGCGAATACCGTCACGCTCGCCAAAGAAAAGGACTTCATGCATCGTTTCCCGGGATGCGAGACCGGCGCCATGCCTCCTTTCGGCAATCTCTACGGCATGAACATCTTCGTGGACGAGACCCTGACCAAGGACCAAGAGATCGCGTTCAATGCCGGGTCGCACCGGGAACTGATGCGGCTTGCCTATGAAGATTTCGCCCGAGTGGCGAAGCCGACGGTATTGCAGTTTGCCCTGCCACGCCCGCGAGCCGCTTGAGACTCGGAGTCCGGGCCAGGAACAGTGCCTGGGTCACACGGACCGCAAAACGCGGCAGGGGTGTCTTCGGCAGGCCACGGCTCTCCTAGTCAGCCACAGCCCGCGGCACTATAACCTTGCCACAAGCCTCAGCCATCCCCGGATCTCCATCCGCGAAATGCTCAGTCGCGAGTGGCTATAAGCACTCCTGCTGGGCCTGGCAGAGGCACACGGCGTATGTCCCGGAAGCCGGCCTCGGCAAGCCAGGCCGCGTACTCCGGCTCGCTGTAGCTGCTGCCAGCGCGCGTGCCCACCAGCATGTTAAGCGAGAACAGGGCGGCAAACCGGGGCGCGGTCTTCTCCGGCTCCAGGATGAAATCCTGCACCAGCACGCGTCCTCCGGGAGCAAGAGCGGCATGCACCCGCTGGTAGAGCGCGCGGTTTTCTTTCGGTGAAAACATGTGGCAGATAGCGGAGAGCAGCACCAGGTCGAAACCGTGTCCTAGGGGATCGCGGAGCATATCCCCGACGCGCGCGTGGATGCGGCCGACGAGACCCGCCCTGCGAATGTACTCCTGGGTGAGCGGGAGGACATCGGCGAGGTCCAGCACTTCGGCCGTCACGCCGGAATTCGCCCGGGCAAAGGCGATGGAGTATGCGGCGGACCCGCCTCCCAGGTCGAGGATGCGGCGGATGCCCTCCGTTCCCGCGGCGTTCACCACCGCCTGAGATCTCTCCCGGGCGTTGCGGTCCATGGCGGCGATGAACGTGTTCACCCATTCGCCATCGCCCGTTTTTGGGGCCGGCGTTCCCGCGCGCACCGATGCGGTGAGGTTGGACCAGCGGTGCCAGAGATTAGCCGTGTGCAGCAGGGCTTTGCGGGCGCTGTCCGGAGAGGCTTCCGCGAAGAAACGCGCGCTCAGCGGCGTGTTGCGGAAGATTCCATTCTCCTTGCGCAGCAGCTTCAGGGCGGCAAGCGCATGGAGAAGCATCTCCGTGCCTCGCCGGCTGGACTGGATCCTCTCGGCCACGGCGTCGGCGGACGCGCCGCCGGCAAGCGCCGTGAAAACGTCCAACTCCAGCGCCGTCAAAACCGTCCGGCTGAACATGAATCCGCGGATCAGTTCGTTGATGTCGTCGGGTAAGGCACCGGCCTGGTCCCTAGCCTTCAGCATGGCGCGATACTGGTTGCCATGTTCGGTGATCAGCGCCTTCATCGCCGGGGCATCGTTCCACACCAGCCGCGACACGGGTTTGCCGGATCGCAAGTGCGACGCAACGATCTCGGGCACGTCCGCAGCCTTCACTCCCCGGTACCAGACGCCATCGGGGTAAATGATTACCACTGGGCCCTCGTCGCACAGCCCCAGACATCCGCAGGTCGTGACCTGAACTTCGCCGGCAGCGCCCTCGATATCCAATTCGCGGTTTAGGGCGGCGAGCACATCCCAGGAGCAGGCGGCGGAACAAGAGTTCACACCCTCCGGCTTTTCCTGCCTGCAAACGAAGACGTGATACTGGAACGGTTCCACTGTGTCCTCCTTCTAAACCCGTCTCCTAAATCGTCAATGGTGGCTGCGAGCTGGTCCGCAGGGGCTAAAACCCGCACAAATACAGAACCTTCAGCGGCACGGCTGAAGCCGTGCCCTCCCCGGAGAATCGGCTTACAGAGCGATCAGCTCCGGCCGCTTCATCTGGCTTCGCACTGCTACCGACAAGCGGCGGATGCCCTCGCGGATCCGCTCCGGCGGTGCGTTGGAAAAATTCAGCCGCAGGTGACGACGCCCCTCGTCGCCGGTGGCGTAGAAAGAGTCGCCGGGCACGAAGGCCACGTTTTGCTGCAATGCCGCGTCGAAGAGCGTCTGACACTCGATGTCCGCCGGCAGGGTCACCCACAGGAACAAGCCTCCCGCGGGATGGGTCCATGTGACCTGCGGCGGAAAGAATTCCTGGAGCGCTGCCAGCATGGCATCGCGACGCTCGCGATAGACCTGCCGGATCTTCTTGACGTGCTCATCGAGAAAGCCGTCGCGCGCCACCTCGTAGGCCACCACCTGGACGAAGGTGCTGGTGTGCAGGTCTGCCCCTTGCTTGAGCTGCACGAGCCTCGTGATCACTTCCGGCGGAGCCACGATCCATCCCAGGCGCAGACCCGGGGCCAGCGTCTTAGAGAAAGTGCTCAGATAGATCACGTTGCCCAACCGATAGCCGTCGTCGCGCTGCAGGTTTTCGCGGTCGGCCACGATCAAGGGCGCCAGGTGCTGCCCTTCATACCGCAGTTGACCGTAGGGATCGTCCTCGATGATGGGAATGCCGTACCGGTCGGCCAGGAGCACCAATTCGTGCCGCCGTCCTTCCGATAGCGTCACCCCTCCCGGATTCTGGAAGTTCGGCAGGATGTACATGAACTTCGGTCCGGAGCGCAGCGCTTCTTCCAGCCGCTCGGTCTGCACTCCATCGTCATCGATAGGAACCGAGACGTACTGGGCGCCATAAACATCGAAAGCCTGAAGTGCACCCAGGTACGTCGGCGCCTCGACCAGCAAGCGGTCGCCGGGATTGACCAGCAGTTTCCCGATCAGATCCAGCGCCTGCTGGGAGCCGGAGGTGATCAGGACGTTGTCCGCAGCAGCCACGACCCCATAGCGAGACATGTTCTGGGAGATCATCTCCCGCAGCGGAGCGTAACCCTCAGTGGTGCCGTACTGCAGAGCGCAGGCCCCCTTCTCCGCCAGGACTCGCTGGCAGGCTTGCTGGAATCGCTCGATGGGAAACAATTCCGGCGCGGGCAGGCCGCCGGCGAAGGATATAACTTCGGGGCGCTGGGTCAGCTTCAGCAACTCGCGGATCACCGAACTCTTGATGACCTTCGTCCGCTGTGCAAAGCGATAAGTCCAAGACGTTGACATGCATCCCTCCGACACACACCACACAGTTTAATTCTCAATCGTCGCCTCTTGGAAAGGCTGTGATCTGGATTACGGGCCTTGGTGCGCTCTGGAGGCGTGTGCCGCGCCTCACGAACTCTGGTGACAGGACTCACTGCGCGGAGATACAAGAAACCAATAACCTGTTGATAAAGAACGCCCCCTCGCAGCCGCTTCATTGCGGCCAACGAGCTTGGAGGTGTGTTATGTTGCCGGTGTTCTGGCTCGTGCTCCTGGTCATTGGTACCTGCATCTCTCTGCTGATGCTGGGGCTCGGGGGAAAAGCAATCTACAACCGCTATCGCGGAGGCCGGGCAGTCACCTGCCCGGAAACTCACCAGCAGGTCGGGGTGAGATTCGATGCGCTGCGTGCGGCCGTCACCGAATTGAGCGGAAGGCCCGCTTTTCGCCTCGCTGACTGCACTCGCTGGCCCATGCGCGCCGATTGCGGCCAGGAATGCATCCCGGAGGCACTCGAAACCGCGCCGTATACCAAAGGCGAAGTCGATCTGCCGAAAACCAAGAAGATCTATCACCTTCCGGTGCTGATGGCCGCTTTTGCGGCTTGGGTCTTGGGGGCGCTCTGGCATTCGCAATACCTGCTGCGCCCATCCTGGACGCAATCGCTAGGGCTGAGCCCAGCCGATCTGCACCGCATCGTCAGGTGGTGGGCTCCTCACCTGCTCAGCGTAACGGCCTGCCTTCTGTTTGCCTACGGTGCGGCGTGGCTTTTCGCCTGGCAGGGAGGAAAACGTGCCCGGCAGGGGATCATCACGTCGATCTCTCTTTGGTTGGCCGTGGCGGCAGCCAGTCTGCTGGTTACGGGTTGGGCAGGAATCCCAGGAGATCTGCTGAGGATTGAGGCTGCTTACACGTTCCTGGCGAGCGTCGTGATTGGCGCAATCATCGGTGGGTTGAGCGGCAGACTGGGGGAATCGGCGTTCGAACAGCAGTGAGAGGCGATCCGCGACTTCTGCGTCCAACCGTGCCTGCCCACGCCGTTGTGCAACCCCGCGTCACGTTTATTGGTCACAGACACGGCATCACGGCTATGGTAAGCAAGGGCACGCTCGGAGGTGCCCCGTGGCTTATGGAAGCTTGCGTCACCTGCGATTGGCTTTTCTCGGCGCCGGAAGCATCGCCGCGCCGCTAATCGAGCGCCTGGTGAAGTCAGGCGCCATCTCACCCGAAAACATCCTTGCTACCGACGGGCGACCGGAGCGCCTGGTGGAAATGCAGCGGCGGTTCGGTATCATGGTCTCGCCGCATAACAGCGCGGCAACCTCTTTCGCTGATTCCATTCTTCTCTCTGCACCCCCCGACGTGGCAGCAGCCGTGCTCGCTGAATTGCGTGGCCGCCTGGCTCGCGACCAGTTGATCATCTCCCTCGTCGCTGGCGTTACCACCGCGGTGATAGAAGATCATCTGGGACAGGCGATCGCGGTGGTGCGCGTGGTTCCCAACCTTCCGTGTACTGTCGGTTGTGGCGTGATCCCCTACTGCCTGGGCCGGTACGCAAAGCCTTCCGATCAGGGGCGGGCAACGACGCTGCTGTCCGTCTTGGGGTGTTCTGTCAAAATCCGCGAGGATCAGATGAATGCCGCCGCGGCGGTCACTGCGGCTGGTCCCAGTTACATCTTGCCGGTGATCAAGACGCTGATCCAGGCGGCCGTGCGGAATGGACTGGCGGAAGGCGAGGCTCGCTCCCTGGTGGCACGTATGGTGCGGGGAACGGGGGAGCTGGCGGCAGAAACCCGAGAGGACTTGGACACGCTCACCCTGAAGATCGGCGCCAGTATCCCCAACGAAGAACAGGTGTGTGCCTTATTCACTGAAGCCTTCGAAACTGCAATGAAGAAGCTGACCGGGGAGGAGAAAGAACCTGCGGCCGCGGCAGCGTAGGTCGTGGAAGCACAAACGTCAAACGAGCAGCGTGTTGCTCAAGCACTTAGAAAACTGGAGACGCCGATGAAAACTACCCTGACAGTAATCAAGGCCGACGTGGGGTCCATCGGGGGGCACATCATGCCCTCCAAGCGGCTGCTGGCGCGGGTGCAGGAAGTGGTGGAGTCCGCCGGCAAGGCGCTGATCCAGGATCACTACATCGGTTTTACGGGCGACGACATCGCCATCCTCATGACCCACACCCACGGAGTGCGGCACGAGCAGGTGCACAAGTTGGCGTGGGATGCCTTTGTGGCCGGAACCGCCATTGCCAAGGAGGAAGGCCTCTACGGCGCCGGGCAGGACCTTCTGAAGGATTCTTTCTCCGGCAACGTCCACGGTCTGGGGCCGGCGGTTGCGGAAATGGAGATCAATGAACGTCCCAACGAGCCGTTCCTGTTCTTTGCCGCCGATAAGACCGACCCCGGGGCGTACAACCTGCCGCTCTTCCTCACCTTTGCCGACGTAATGACCACTCCGGGCCTGATTCTGTCCCCCAAGCTCAGTCAGGGCTTCCGCTGGGTCGTCATGGACGTAAATCACACCGAGGGTGACCGGGTGATCGAGTTGGTCACGCCAGAGGAGATCTACGATCTGGCAGCGCTGCTGCGCGACAACGAGCGCTTCGTGGTGGAGTCGGTATGGTCGCGGGCCAGCGGCGAACAATGCGCGGCCGTCGCTACTTCCCGGCTGCACAACATTGCCGGCAAATATACGGGCAAGGACGATCCGGTGATGATGGTGCGCACGCAGATGGACTTTCCGGCTACCGGGGAGGTGCTGGCGCCCTATGCCATCGGGCATTTCGTCGCCGGCGGCATGCGCGGCTCGCACAACATGCCGCTGATGCCGGTGGCGCTGAATACGCCCACGTCGTATTTCGACGGGCCTCCGCTGGTCTCCTGCGCCGCCTTCTGCGTCCATGGCACCAAGCTGACGGAGCCAGCCGACTGCTTCGCTCATCCCTTGTGGGACGAAGTGCGGGCACACGTCAGCCGCAAGGCCATCGACATGCGACGCCAGGGGTTCAATGGCGCTGCCATGCTGCCCATGGCTGAACTGGAGTACACCGGCGTCATGGACAAGCTGGCCAAGCTGGAGAAACGCTTCACGGTGCGTGTCCAGAAGAAGCCAGCGGCTGCGGCCTGAGGAGCGACGTCACAAGCTGTAAGTTAGACGGGGACGACTCGAAAGGAGCCATGCGGGGCGTGATCTGATCGCAGTCGATCACGCCTCTTGCCCCGCCCCCCGCGTCGCTAACTCGCTAGAGTGATATTCGTCACAGACGAGCGCTTCTCATCCGGCTAAAAATGTATGGCTTTGAGGAAGTCGTAGCCGGCTAAGCCCCGGTGTCAAAGGTGAACGGCGCGCCGGGGGAACAGCCTGCCACCTTTCCGAACGCGGCGGACACCAAAGCAACGATTTCCTGTCCAAAAACCGGAACCGCTGTTCTTGCAAGCGCCTTCTCGGCAGTCCTGCACGGTTCCGAGATCCGGCTGTCTTGCGTACAATACCTCCGACCTCCCGGCCCTTGAATCGTTAGCGATGCACTTTGAAAACATCTTCTTACCGAGGTGGATTGTGAAACAAGTGACTCTGCTTGCCTTCGTCCTGGTTCTTCTGGCCAGCGTGGGATTCTGCCAGCAACCGATCACCATCGGATTCACCGTTTCCAAGACCGGCGCCCTGAACGTCGACTCCCTGGAGCAATACCGCGGATTCGAACTGTGGCGCGACCAGGTCAATGCTGCCGGCGGCATCAAGGCGAGCGGCAAAAGCTACAAAGTACAGTTTGCAAGTTACGATGACGAATCCAACTCCAAGCGCGTACAGCAGCTCTACACGCGCATGATCCTGGAGGATAAGGCTGACTTCCTGTTCAGTCCCTATTCATCCGGGCTCACCGCCACGGCGGCGGTGGTGACGGAGCAATACGGCAAGATCATGCTCACCACGGGCGCCGCCGAAGGAAAAACCTACACCCTGGGCAACCACTACTTGTTCCAGATGTTTGCGCCCGCTCCCGAATATCTGAAGGTTGCCTTAGACGCGCTGAAAGCCAAGGACCCGAAAGCCACGGTCGCCTTCGTGTACGAGGACGCCGCCTTTTCCGTTGCCGTGGTAACCCCGGCGAAGGCCTATGCGCAGCAGCAAGGGTTCAACGTGGTCTTCAGCGAAGCCTACGCTCCTAACACGACCGACTTCAGCGCGATTCTCGACAAGGTAATTGCATCCAAAGCCACGGTAATGCTGGGCGGGGGCCATTACGCCGACGGGTCGACCTTGGGGCGGCAACTGTACGCCCGCAAGGCCGCCCTGAAGATGATTACGTTGCTGGTGGCGCCTGACAGCGAGAAATGGGTGGAGTTGGGCGATGCCGGTGTGGGCGTGTGCGTGCCCTCACAGTGGGAACCGCAAGTGACGGCTAAACCGCAATTCGGGCCTACGGTGGCACAGTTCGACAAAGACTATCGGGCTAAGTTCAACGCTGAGCCTAGCTATGAATCGGCGGGTGGTTACGCAGCGGGCCTCATCCTGCAACACGCTATCGAGAAGGCGGGCGGAATCGACGCCGCCAAGGTGGCTGAGGCGCTGAACGCGACGGACGCCACCACATTCTACGGGCGCACCCAGTTCGCCACCGCGCCCAACGAACATGGTTTGCAGGTGGGTCACAGCATGGTGCTGGCGCAGTGGCACAAGGACAAGTCGGGAAAGCCGGTGAAGCAAGTGGTGTGGCCATTGGCCAGCAAGAGCGCCAATCTCGCGTATCCCATCCGCTAACCAGGTTTCCGGCAAAACCGCTTCGGCGCCGGCGAGCACAGGTAGCTCAGCTACAAAACCACAACAGCGAAGGGGGAGTATGTCTGGCATTCTGGCCTCTATGATTGACGGCCTGCTCGTCGGCTCGGTGTACGGCTTGGCCGCGATGGGACTGAGTCTGATCTGGGGGGTTATGAATGTCATCAATCTCACCCACGGCGCCATGATCGCCCTGGGCATGTTCGGCATGTATCTGCTGTTCGGACTTGTCACGACGAACGCGTACTTGTTGTTGCTGCCGGTTATAGCGGCGGGGCTGGTGCTCGGCATTGTCGTGTACTGGATGGCGGTACACTGGGTCATTGGCCGCAGCGAACTGATGAGCCTGCTGTCCACCTTCGCGGTGAACATGATGGTCATCGGCATCGGCACCACGCTGTTCAGCACCAGCCCCTACAACGTCAACTTCAGCCTGCCGGGCATTACCATCGGGGCTTACACGTTTACCGGGAACCATATCGCGGCGGCCGTCTCAGCGGTCGTGATTGCACTGGCGCTGCAGCTCTTCCTGTACCGCACGCGGCCCGGCAAAGCCATCCGCGCCGTCGCCGATAACCGCGAAGCCGCCGAGTTGATGGGCATCTCCTCGACTGCGGTGCTGACTATCGCCTTCGGGATCGGGATTGCCCTGGCCACAGCCTCCGGTGCACTGGTGTCAACAATGTTCCCATTTACCATCCTCTCCGGCGGCGCCTACGAGCTGAAAAGCTTCGTGGTTACCGTCCTTGCGGGACTGGGCAAGCCTGCCGGTGCGCTGCTCGCCGGAGTGTTGCTGGGCCTGCTGGAGGGAGCGTTGACTCCGTTCATCGCTGTAAGTTGGATTCCGCTGATTGAATTCGGGCTGTTCGTGGTGGTGCTGGTGGCTCTTCCGCACGGCATTTTCGGGAGGGCAACGGCATGATCCTTCGGCGGCCCTTCTTTTGGCTAGTTCTCCTCGCGTCGGCGCTGTTCGTATTCATTCCGCTGCGTTCCAACAATGTTCTTCTGCGCGAGGACCTCATCCTGGTGGCCGTTGCCATCATCCTGGCCAGCAATCTGAACTTGATGATCGGCTATACCGGGTACGTGAATTTCGGAAACATCATCTTTTTCGGCCTCGGCGGTTATGTCGGGCTGTACCTGGCGACGGTACGAGGCTGGAATCTGATGCTTGCCGCCGTAGTGGCCGGCGTGGCAGTCAGCCTCTTCGCGCTGCTCTTCGGGCTGGCTATTCTTCGCTTGCGGGGCGCTTATTTTGCGCTCGCCACCATCGGCGTGCTGGAAGCCGTCCAGGCGTTCGTTTCCAATTTCAACCCCTGGGGACGCGCGACAGGCATGTACGTATCCTTTAGCGCCTACCAGCCGCTGGGCGGGGCGATGCGCGCCCTCTGGATCACCTATTACCTGATCATTGCGGTCATGGCTTTATCGCTGATCCTGAGCCTGGCCATCAAGAATTCCAAGTTCGGGCTTGGCCTGTTCGCCATCCGCGAGGACGAGGACGCCGCCGTTGTGCTGGGCGTTAATGCCACCGTTTACAAGGCGATCATCTACAGCGTCTCCGCCTTCCTGCCCGCCATTGCCGGCACACTGATGTTCTATAAGAACGGGATGATCGATCCCTCGATCGCGTTCGAGTTGACGCTATCCATCGAGGCCATCGTGATGCTGATGCTCGGCGGCCAAGGCACGGTGATGGGCGCGGCCTTGGGCGGGGGCCTGTACGAGACACTGCGCTCCTACCTGCTGACCTCTCCCAAGCTGTCCAGCTTTCACCTGGTGATCGCCGGCGGGCTGCTGCTGCTGGTGGTGCTGTTCGCGCCCGGAGGCCTGATCGGCTGGCTCTATCGCCTGGCGCCGCGTGCGCGCAAGGTGATCGAATGAACTCCATCCTGGAAGTGCGCGGCGTCACCAAACGTTTCGGCGGGCTAGTGGCAGTTTCTGACGTCAGCTTCAGCCTCGCCGAGGGCGAGATCCTGGGTCTGATTGGTCCCAATGGCGCCGGAAAAACCACCCTGTTCAATATCGTGAACGGGGTCTACAAGGCCGACCAGGGAACCATCACGTTTTCGGGAAGAGACATCACTGGCCATTCGCCGGACAAGGTGGTCCACCTTGGGGTGGCGCGCACGCACCAGATCGTGAAGCCGCTGAACGACCTGACCCTGCTGGACAACGTCACGGTCGGCGCTTGCTTCGGTCGCGAATACCTCGATTTGAAGGCCGCGCGAGCCGCAGCTGCCGAAGTCCTGCAACAGGTTGGGTTGGGAAACCGCGCCCACATGATGGCGCGGTCGCTGACCATCGCCGGCAAAAAGCGTCTGGAAGTAGCGCGAGCGCTGGCGGCGCAACCCAAACTGCTGCTGCTGGACGAGGTGCTGGCGGGCCTGAATCCCACCGAGATCGCGCTGATGATCGAACTGGTACGCAAGATCCGCGACAGCGGCGTCTCGGTGTTCATGATCGAACACCTGATGCAGGCGATCATGAGCCTTTCCGACCGTATCGTGGTGCTGAACCTGGGCCGCAAGCTGGCGGAAGGGCGGCCGGACGAAGTGGTGCACAACCCGGATGTCGTGGAAGCCTATTTGGGCTTCCCGGATATCGTCGACAAACTGACGAGGACGGACTGATGGACCTTGCCCTCCAATTAGAGAACGTCGAGTCCGGTTACGGCGAGGTGCAGGTCCTGTGGGGCATTTCGCTTGAAGTGTCCTCAGGAAAAATGACCACCATCATCGGCGCCAATGGCGCCGGCAAGACCACCACCCTGCGCACCACCATGGGCAGCCTGCGTGCCTGGGGCGGCCGCGTCCTGCTGCACGGAGAAGACGTCACCAGGCTCTCCCCGCACGCCAAAGCTAACCGCGGCCTGGTGCTGGTGCCGGAGGGCCGGCAGCTTTTCCCGGATATGTCCGTGGAAGAGAACCTGGAGATGGGCGGATACTCGAAGCGTGCACGCAAGCGACAGAAGCAGAACCTGGAGCGGGTCTATGAATTGTTTCCACGCTTGAAAGAGCGCGGCAAACAAAAATCTTCCACCCTCTCCGGCGGCGAGCAGCAGATGCTGGCCTTGGGACGCGGGTTGATGCAGGAGCCCGTGGTTCTGATGATCGATGAGCTCTCGCTTGGCCTGGCGCCGGTCCTGGCGCAACAACTTTTCATAACTTTGAAGACCCTGAGGGAGCAGGGACTCACCATAGTCCTGGTGGAACAGAATGTGCACCTGGCGCTGGCGATGAGCGATTACACCTACGTGCTTGCCGAGGGTCGAATCAACATCCGCGGAGAGTCGGACGAGGTCGCCAAGATGGATGAAGTGCGGCGGGCGTACTTGGGGCGGTAGCAACCCAATGTCATTCTGCCGCCGACGCCGGGTGCGGGGCCGGATGCCGGCTAGAAGGCCAACCACCACAGCAGTGGGAAGAGGCCGCATGCCGCCAGTCCCCATAAGAGGCTGGCGCTCTGACGCCCGGTCTGACGATCCGCAAACACGTACGCATAGATTCCCTTCACGAGATTATTGCTGGCAGCCGCTATCAGAATGCCCGTAGCCGCCAACGGCTGGGGTGTTGCCCTGCCGGCCGACTGGGTCAAACCCAGAATGAACGGATCCACATCCGTAAGACCCATGATCGCTGCGAGCGTGTACACTCCGCCCCGGCCAAAATGGAGGAGGACAAACTGGGTGACCACCAGAATCGCCAGGAACAGCAGAGCGAACAGGAACGCGGCGCGAAGTTCAAGCGGATTCCTCGGTGTGAATTCCCTGTGAATGGCTTCCGAACTCGGGTCAGGTCGGTGCGACCACAGCCAGCCGCCCAGGATGGCCAAAGCAGCCAGCGCCAGAAACGCCGGCGCCAGGCGAGCTAGGAGAGGGCGGTTAAACAGACCCACCAGCGCCGCAAGACGAAGGTACATCACGCCGGAGGCGATGAGGATTGCTCCCGAAAACAGGTGCGCGTGCTCTTTCTGCGACGCTCTTTTGGAGAGGACCACCGTCGTAACCGTTGATGAGTAGGCGCCCCCGAGTGCAGCAGCCAGAATCACGCCGCCACGCCCCTTGGTAACCGTCTGCAGAACATAACTGCCATAGGAAACCCCACTGACTGCGACCACAATCACCCAGGTCTTGAACGGGTTGATGTGGAAAGGACCGAGGTCCTGCCTGGGCAGGATCGGAAGGATAACCGCGGTGAGGAGAAGGAATTTGGTGAAGGTGAGGACCTCCTCGGGGGGAACGCGCTTGGTGACGCCTTCCAGGGCGTCCTTCAACTCCAGCAACAACATGCTGATCACCACCAGCGTGGTGGCAATCCAGAAATGACCGCGATAGACCAACGCTCCTATCAAGTAGGTGGTGAGGCCGGACATCTCGGAGGTCACGCCTGCAATCTCGGACGTAGCCAGCTTGTGGCGATAGGACAGCCACAGAAAGGCGCCAACCACACCGAAGCCCAAGGCCAGCGGCAGCAGTTGATCGCCGGACTAGCCGATGAGCCCAATCAGCGGGAACGTACGCACTCCGCCGAATGCGTAATACTCCGAGCTGCGCTTGTGTTCCTCTCTCTCCAGTCCGATCAAGAAGGACAGGAACAGGAGCAAGAGGATCTTCCATGCCTCGGCTGGCAGGAACTGAATGAGGGGCGCTAATGCGCTGGGTTCGCTCACGCCGGAGACGACCTCTACAGCTAGCACTAGACCTGTGTCAATACATTTCGTTTGAGATCCTCCGCCAGTTTCCCAGCGCCGTGTTCCGGGCGGGTGAACTCCTGGTCATTAAGTTTGGCGCGGTAGGCGAAGTAGTTGTGGACGGCCTCCTGGATCAGCAGCGTGGGATCTTCGGGCGGCCACTGTTCCAACTGGATCCGCAACGTCACCGGTTCGTTGGGCGGGTACTCGTGCGCCCAACCCACGATGAACTCCTCTGCATTCTTGTCCAGGTCCTGGTCGTTGAAGGGGGAAGGGTCCATCGAGTTGAAGCGCTGGTTCATGTCACGCAGCATCAGCTTGATGCGGTGCGAGTGGTTCGGTTCCGCCGCGACCATGCCCCGTGAGTTCGGGCTCATAAAATGACCTCCGATAGTGTTCTTGTGGGCGGAATTCCCGCCTGTATGCCAAGCGTGACCGGCGTTGCGCCGGTACCGAGCGCGAGCTTCAAATCGTTCTAGCAGCGTGCGGAAAAACTCACTCCGGAGCGCAGGCACAAACAGGATTGCGGCTAAAGTACGGGATAGCGTGTGCGCTCAGCGGTCACTGCGCGGGAAGGGAATACTGATCGCCCGAACCAATGAAACGAACCCCGTCGCTATCACAGCCACTCGCAACCAATCCCAGATCATCCAGCGTCGCACCAGCAGTATCAGCTCAGCGTCGCTTCTTACGACCTTCCCGGAGCCAGCGCCATAGAGTTCACGGATCATCGACCAGAACACGGTGGGGGTAAAGATCCAGATAATGAGAAAAGTGATGACTGGCACCCACAACCAAATCCGATACCCAAGCCGGGTCTTCCATTCACTGATGAGCGCTCCGAGGATCCCCACCACCATCAGCGCGCTCAAGGGCTGGTAGTATGCTCTACGGGTTCCCGGGCGAGGATCCGGGCGAGTACGAAAAGATGGCGGAGCTGATCCCCTCCCTGCTGCACCTCCGTTATCAGAATAGAGCGTGCCCAGAATTTTCTACGCAGGTGCTTGAAAACTTCGAATAGCTCAATGCTGACGCGATGATAGGCGACGGATTCGGGTGAAACGAGTTCGTCTTCAAGAAGGCGCGCTTTCCCGGTTGAGTGGTTCGTCATTGCGGCCTCCTCGGTTTCCCTCACAGCACAGTTTTTGTTGCTCGGACGACCATGAGCCGGAACTGGCTCACCTTACGCCCCATCTCCAAAAGAAATATCGAGTGCACGGGATACAAGAACGAAGTCGCTATCTTGCGGCACCAGCTTCAGCTTTGCGATGGCCACCTGAATGGGAACAAAATCAATGCGCGGTGGGTTCAGTGCCACCATCACCCCGTCCATACCCATCGAGAGCGCCTGAACGGCAGCGGCGCCGAACGTAACTCCGAGGATGCGATCAATTGCCGTAGGAGACCCGCCACGCAACAGGTGGCCCAGAACCACGCACCGGCTCTCCTTGCCAGTGAGTTCCTGAAGTTGCGCGGCGACGGTCTCGCCGATGCCGCCCAGCTGTTCGGCCCGGCTGACCTCACGACTTCTTACACTCACGTCGCCGCCTAAAGGTTTCGCTCCTTCAGCAACCACAACAATGGAATACGGTTTGCCGTCGTGGTGCTTGCGGCAAAGGCATGCCGCGACGTTCTCAATTTCGTACGGGATCTCCGGAATCAGAATGGCATCCGCTCTTGCAGCTAACCCTGAGTGAAGCGCAATCCATCCGGCATTGCGACCCATGACTTCGACGACAATGACTCGCCGATGCGATAAAGCCGTGCTGTGGAGCCGGTCAATACACTCCGTCGCAAACGAAACAGCGGTATTGAAACCAAATGTGAGGACCGTGGACTCAAGATCGTTGTCTATCGTCTTCGGCACACCGACGACGCGCAGGCCCTTGTCTTGCAGCTTGTGTGCAATGCTGAGACTGCCGTCGCCTCCGACTGCGATCAGCGCGTCGAGGCTGTTCTTTCGAAAACATTCGATGAGTTCGTCGGAACGATCGACTTCTCTAACACTACCATCCGGCTGTTTCGTGGGGCGACAGAACGGATTGCCTCGGTTGGTTGTGCCCAGGATCGTGCCGCCCAAATGAGAGATCTCACGCACTGTCGAACGCCTAAGTTCACGCAGACCGCCGTCAGGATAGTTCTGTGGTTCGAGAAAGCCGTCGTAGCCGTCGCGAATGCCGAAAATTTGCCAGCCCAGGCCGCGCGCGGCATAGACCGCGCCATGAATGACTGCATTCAGTCCGGGGGCATCGCCGCCTCCGGTATTGATTGCGACTCGTTTCGCTGCGACTGTCATGACCAGGTGCCTCTTTATTGCATTTCAAACGTAAGATATTGCAGTTGCCCCTGGCGCTCGATCCGCAACACCGCCGCATCGCCCGGTTTGAGCTTAGCCAGGGCGACCTTCAGTTGCTCGACCGATTCGATCACCGTGCGATTCAGGGAGTGGATGACGTCGCCTGCCCGCAGGCCGGCGCTGACGGAATTGAAACCCTGCGCCCGTCCGACCACGATGACGCCCGACGCAATACGTACATCCGGCAACATAGAGCGTAGTTCGTCGTCCAGATCAAGCCCCAGAATGGCCAGCGGTCCGATGTGATTCTTTGTTGGGTCGGCAATACCGGCGAACTGTTCCATGCGGTCGCGCGCCCGGATAGCCGGCACGTTAAACGACAGCCTTTGCTCGCCGCGTAAAACATCGATTTTCAGGACCCGATCGAACGGATGCCGATAGAGCGCGGCGGCGAACATGTGCAGGTCCAGCATGGGATGGCTGTCTACCGCTAAAACAATGTCTTCCGGCTTTATACCGGCTGCGTCCGCGGGCCCCCGCGGTGTGACATCGGCAATTACCACGCCCCAGTGCTGCGCCAACGCCAGGCCTTGGGCCATCGTAGGAGTAATGGTTTGCGCAAGTACCCCGATTTCCACGTGATCTACGTGGCCATACTTTTTCAAGCTTTGGTAAACGAAATTTACGATGGGTGCGGGGATGGCGAAACCCAGCCCTTCGCTGCCGCCGCCGTTGCTAAGGATAAAGGTGTTCAGTCCGACGATGGCGCCGGTTACGTCCACCAGCGGTCCTCCGCTATTGCCGGAGTTAATGGGTGCGTCCGTTTGCAGGTACACCATCGGATTATCGGGATCCGGCTGCCGCCAGACTGAACTGATCACGCCCATAGTTATGGAGTTCTGCAGACCTTCGGGGCTGCCAATCGCGAACACAAGTTCTCCCGGCCGCGGTTCGCGTTCCAAATCGAAAGGCAGCGTAGGGAGATTGCTGGCCTCAACTTTCAGCAATGCGAGGTCAGCTTCTTTTTGCAACCCGATAACTTTTGCGTCCAACACTTGAGACTTGCCGGCACTGGAGACATCGAACAAGGCCACCGGCCCCGCTGTCATAACCACGCGAATCCGCTGCGCCCCTGCTACTACATGCGCGTTGGTCATGATGTACCCGTCAGCATCCACGATGACGCCGGCCCCGATGGCACGCTGGCGCACGATGAGCGCCGTATCCTTGCGCCCGCTCTCCTCGGCTGGTCCGAATCCTGACACTTCGATTTGAACTACGGCAGGAGAAACCTTGCTGGCTAGCTGTTGCAATTCGCCGCTAAGCTGGGCCAACATCTCTGCCGGCGCCCGTGAGACGACTGGACGACCGCCACCGCGTTCCACGGTAGGCTTGGCCGGCAGGCGTTGGCAAACGCCACTTGCCAGCAAAGTTGTGACGACGACTGCAATCGCCAGTGGGCGCGTCAAGCCTCGGCTCATGAACAAACCCCCTTACTGCTGCCCTGCGTGAGCGGTTTCGGCCAATTCGGATGCGGGCTTGTCATGTGACTCCCACTTGATCAGCTTCAGGTCCAACACGAAGATCGAATACATGACCGGCACAAGTAATAGAGTGATGAAAGTCGCGATCGTGAGCCCGCCGATCTGCGCATAGCAGAGCGGCTCCCAGAGCGGCCCGCCGTGTATCGCCAGCGGTACGAGCCCGAGCACAGTCGCGCCCACCGTGATCATCACCGGCCGCAATCGTACGATGCCGGCGTCGAGCAGCGCTTCTCGTAATGGCGCTCCGCGATGGTGCGCCTCCTCGATGAAGTCGAAGAGCACGATCACGTGGCTGACAATCACGCCAACCAGGCTCGCCACTCCCAAGAACCCCATGAACCCGAAGGGTTGACGCATGATCACCAAGCCCGCGAGGGCTCCGGTCATCCCGTATGGGATTGCCGCGAACACGAGAAACGGCTTGACTGCATTCTTGAACTGCACGACTAACGCGATGTAGATGAGCAGTACGGAAATCGCCATCACGACGCTGAGTTCCTTGAATCCTTTCACCTGCTCGTCGTATTCGCCCCCGATCTCGAGGAAATAACCAGCTGGAAGCTGCTTTTGGAATTCCTTGATCTTCGGCAGCAAGGGCGTCAAGACTTGCGAGGGCAACACACCTGGGATTGGGAACGCCGACACCGTCACCGTGCGGAATTGATTGCGGCGCTTAATTTTTGGTACTGACATGTCAGTCGTGACCTGCGACACCTGCCGCAGCGGTACGCGCTGATTGCTGGTCATGGAGTACACGTAGGTATTCTGGACGTCAGATAATCCGGCTCGATCCTCCATTCGCAAGCGAACGGCTATCGGGATTTGCTTGTCAGCTTCCCGGTACGTTGCCACCGGTAATCCGCTCATCGCAGCGGCGGATGAGAGTGCTACATCCAGGTTCGTGACACCCGAAATGTTGGCGCGATCGGGGTCAACCTTCAGCCGCACCGTCATGGCAGGCTCTCCCCAGTCGTCGCGCACCCGGGTCGCGTTCGGCTGGGAGCGGAGGATGGCCTGGAGATCGGTGGAAAGTTGGTGCAGGACGCCAATATCTGCGCCGGAAATTCGAATGGAGACGGGAATGCCGACTGGCTTGCCGGTCTCCAGTTGCCGCACATCGACCCGAGCTCCGGGGACTTCGCGGCTCAGCGCCGTCTGCAGCGGCCCGACGAATTCGTTGGTGAAGTGCTTGTCGGAAACCTCTATGAGGATCTGCGCATAATTCAGTTGTTGCCGCTCGGGGTCGACCGAAAACCAGAATCTGGGACCGCCGCCACCGACAAATGTGGTCAGCGATTTCAGAACATCTTTCCGATGATGTTCGTTTCCAAACCGTTCGGCCTCTTCCCGGATGACAGTTTCTGCTCGCTGGGCAACCGCATCCGTCGCGCCGAGCGGGGCGTCGGGTGGGAGCCAGACGTCCACGTACGACAGGTACGAGAGGTCCTTGGGGAAGAACTGCGAATTGAGCCTGGTGAACAACCACCCGCCCAGCACAAGCACCAGGAGCGAACATCCGAACACGCGCCAACGGTGTGTGAGGCAGAAATCACCTACGCGGTAGTAAAGTCCTGGGAAGCCGTGGGTGCGTCGTTCCGACATCGGTCGCTCCACTTGCTTGGGCGGCTTGATGAGGTAATACGCGATCAGCGGCATGAAGGTGAAGGAAACGATGACGGACGCGACCAGGGTACAGGTCATCACCACCGGCAGGCTGTAAAGGAAGAACCCTGTATCGCCGGTCAGCATCAGGAACGGGAGGTAGGCGACGATATTGGTGATGGTGGCGAAGATAATCGCCTTTGCCAGTTTCGTCGGACCAATCCAGGACGCAAGGTCGCGAGGTGAACCAGAGCCCAGCTCGCGTTTGATGGCATCACCGGCCACGACGGGCATGTCCACCAGCAAGCCAAGAGCGATGATCAGGGTTGCGATGGAAACCTGTTGAATATCGATATGCAGAACGTGAATGACGCCGAAGGTCATGGCCAGCGTCAGGGGAATGGAGGCCGCCATCAGCATGGCCGCGCGCCAGTCCCAGAATCCCACCAGCGCGACAACGACGACGAGCACGATGGCCTCATAGAGGCTGGACATCAACAGGCTGACAAGTTCGTGCACTTGCCTCGGCTGGTCCGAGGTGCGCGCCACGATTAGATCAGGGGGCAGCGTTGGCAGCACGGTGGCAAGCGCCTTGTCCACGGCGATGCCGAATTTGCCGATCTGTTCGCCCGAGCGCATTTGCACGGCCAGGGTGATGCCACGGTTGCGATGCCAATTCCCGTTCGCCTCGCGAGAGACCATGTAGTTCAGGTAGCGTGTGGGTGTCTGATACGCACGGGAGACGTCCACAAGGTCGCGCAAATAGACCGGCACTCCCGTGGGCGACGTTCCCAGCAGGACGTTGCCAATGTCTTTCGTGTTTTTGAATTCGGCGGTCGCGTCCACCAGGACATTTCGCGATTGGGTCTCGACGATGCCGCCCGGAGCGGTGACATTGCGAGCTGTGAGGACATCTTTGATTTTCGTCGGCTGCAACCCGAAGGCGGCCATCCGGGCGTCGGAGTACTCCAGATAAAATTCTTCCGGCAGGACGCCCACGCGCTGAACTTTGGCTACTTCCGGTACACGCTGCAGCGTGCGTTGGATCAGATCGGTGAAGTCATCAAGTTGCCGGTACGAATACCGGTCGCTCGCCATTTGCGCAATGCGTTCCTTCGTCGATAGGGGATCGCGAATGATGATCGGTCCCCACGCGTCGGGATGCATGTCGTACTGCTGGAGCCTCTTCTCTATGAATTGCTGCACATAAGCGCGGAATTCGTCGTCCGATTTCGTCGTCGCAAAATCCAGCCCGGAGCAGTTTCCGACGGACACCGGATGAACATCATGCGCCACGCCGTCTCGCTCGGCCTGCGCAGCAAATAATCTGAAAGGTCTCTCAAAGACGCTGGAGGAGACCGATGCCGGATAACAATAGAGAGCGGTGGCGCGCCCTTGCGTATCGCCTTGGCGCGCTTTCTCAATCGCCTCACGCACCCCACGGGCGCGCAACTCGATTTCCAGGTTCGGGACGGACGGGCTGGCGACTGTCAGCATCAGCGCTGCGGTGTCTCCGAAATCGCTGATCCAGGTAATCGGCCCCGCGCCCTGCGGCAGGTCAGTGATCTGATTCAGCCGTTGCCCAATGTCCTGAAATTCCTGCTGTGTGTTCTGTATGTTGTCGAGCAATCGAACCTGCACGACAGAGATATTGTCCAGCGTGGTGGATTCCACACGGTCCACCTTGCTGTTGCCAGTCGCTGCCTGCTCGACCTTTCGTGTGACCAACTGCTCGACCTTGTCTGCCGAGATACCGGGCCACGGGGTGATGGCAAGGGCGATGCGCACCGGGATATCAGGGTCTTTCCGCTTGGGCATGTTCAAGTACCCGAACACGCCCCAGGCGAGCGTCGCGAGCAATGCAACAAACGCAATCTGCCGGTTGTGCGTAAAGAAGCGTGCGACGTTGCGACTATTGGTCTGGTTATCCGTTTTCATTGCAGGACCTCCACCCGCTGACCATCCTTCAACAGGTTGGCGCCGGTGGTGATGATCCGGTCCCCTGCGGACAGCCCGCTTACTACCGCTATATCGGTTCCATTGACAGCGCCGATGTCCACGCTACGCAGGCTGGCTACTGGACCGGCGCTCGAGCTTGAGATCACAAACACGCCATACTTGCCGTCTTTCGCCTGCACGACTGCCGAAAGCGGAACCAGCAAAGACGGGGTTTGTCTTTCGCCGACGTCGCTGGCGAGTTGCAACGAACCGATCATGCCCACCCTCAGCAAGTGATCGCGGTTGGGGATGGCGACCTCGACATCAAAGTTGCGAGTAACCGCATCTGCCGCCGACGACATGCGGCTGATTCGCGCATTAAAAGTGCGCGTCGGGAATGCGTCGATGGCAACCTCAACCGGTTGGCCGACTTTGATTGAGCGCACCGCCGTGTCAGGTACGCCGACTACGATCTTCACCACGTCGGTTTTGGCGAGCGCGAATACCGGAATGCCGGGACCAACGAAGGCGCCCAGCTCTACCGTCTTCTTTACGACGTCACCGTCGAAGGGCGCGATGAGCGACGTGTCGCCGAGAGCGATTTCCGCTTCGCTGGTGGCGGCACGAGCCGATTTCACCTGCTCCTGGCTGGCGTCATGTTGCGCGCGCGCCGCATCGAAATCCGGTTTCGTGATGCTCTGACTGTCGTACAGGCGCGTGGCGCGATCAAAGTCGAGCTTTGCCTTCAGTGCGACGGCTTCAACGGCCGCGGCCTGCGAGGACGCCTGGCGTACCTTGTCCTGATATTCGGCCGCTCGCATGCGGACGAGCACGGCGCCCCGGCTGACTCGATCCCCTTCCGCAATGTCGCGGATCCTCCCGTCCTGTCCGTGTACTTGCTTTAACGCAATGACGTATCCGGGCACCCGGAAGGCCAAGGGGGCTTCCGCATCAGGCATGACGACCGCCGAGAAGCGCAGACCGGCGCCAGTGGCAGCGGCATTGTTGTCTATGCGCTGCGCCTGGACTGCCTGGGGCGCTTGCTGGATCGGCTTGCTCGAACTGCAGCCGGCCATCACGATCGCGAGCAACAGCATTGCCAGTGTGTTTCTCATCTCATTCATCTCCCATCGCCCGGCGAAGTTCGGCCAGCGCACCCCAGTAAGAAGAAAGTGCCTGCTGGTACTGAAATTCGGTCTCGGTGCTTCGGGCCTGCGCCTGAAGAACATCCTTTATGAGCGCGGCCTGTTCTTTATATTTGTTGCTGGTGGTCCGAAATTGCTCCGCAGCCGCCTGTCGTCCGGTCCGGGTGGCCTTGAGAAGCAGGGCTGCCTCTTGCCACTTGCGGTACTTGGCTCCGACCTCAACCGCGATCTGCGACTCTGTTTCGCGCAAGCCATTGCGCGCCTGTTCGACTGTTTTGCTTTTTTCAGCCACGTTGTTGCGGCGGCGTCCCCAGTCGAACGGCTCCCAGCTCAGATAGAAGCCCGCTGTGGCAACGTTCGTCGGAAGTACTTTTACGTTGTTCAGTCCCTGATATCTCAGCGACAGGCTTAGGTCGGGGATGTAGTCTGCTTTGGCAATCCGGCGGTCGTATTGCGCTTGCTTCTCCCTGAGGACCGCTTGCCGAAGCTCGGGCCGGCTTTGCGACGCCTTCTCCCGCGCGGCACCGAGTGTCAGATCCGTCGCGTCCTCCTCGGGCGTGGCATCAACCCGAAAACGCATGCCCAGATCGCGGCCCAGCAGTTGGTTCAAGTGCTCGTGCTGGGTGGCGAGTCCGTTCTCCGCGACCGACAACTCATAGCGGCTCTTTGCGAGGCGTGCATCAACCTCCAACGCATCTCCACGGAGCACCGTCTTCTGTGCGATGTATTGCAGGGTGACCCGCTGCGCCTCTTGCAGGGTCTTGACCGCTTCGCGCGCCGCGTCTACGCCGGCTTGGGTCGCAACCAGCTCGAAGTACGCGGTCCGAACCTCGGCGGCGATCTTCTGGCGCTCAGCACGCACGTCTTCGCGAGCGATCAAGCGCCCAAGCTCGGTAGCGCGAATTCCGAGTCCGATCTTGTACTGTTGCGTCAGCGGTTGGTCGAGAGTGCCAGTCACATACGTGGTGAATCGCGCTGGTTGGCGGATCTTCGTTTTGTTCCCTGGGATCGGCCCGACGCCTGGATAAGTGCCGAAGGCGCCCTGATCGAACGTGAAATCGAACGAGTGCATTAACTCGCCACCAAGGACGGCAAATTGAGATTGCGGCAGCCGTCTGCTGCGGACCGTGCTCACGCGGAAATCAAACTTCTGTGCCTCCAGCGCCGCGTTCTTGACCAGGCGGTTGTTACTGAGGGCGAGGGAGACCGCATCGTCCAACGTAAGCAGTGGCGCCTCGGCGTCCGGTGCGGGCGCCGGCTGCCGTTGCGCCTGCACTGTGACACGGGATACAACGGCAAACATCAGCAAGAGCATAAGAAGATGCTTCGCTCGCATTTCGTTGAACCTCAGGTGTGACCAAACTGTCGATCTACGGAACCTCGATAGTGCAGATCGAGTGCCAGCGAACACTCATCGCAAATGATTGAAAATGCGAGATGAAGGTGGATTGGTCCACTGGCCCGCTGCCCGCATGCGGGCAGATGAGCTCGTTTGACGAGCTGCACGCGTCGTCAAGTACTTAGGACTTAATTACTTGGAGTCAAATCGGGGGTGGATGGCGTGCCGCGCTGCCCTCGGAAGGGCACTCTGGGCAATGTGGTCAGTTCGAGTAATCTGCCCGAGTGATTTTCAGCCGGTGCATCTTGTTCTGCAGTGTTGTTCGCTTCAGGCCGAGGCGCTCGGCAGCTCCATTGGCTCCGGACATTCTCCCGGATGCGGATTTCAGCGCATCAATGATTACCTGCCGTTCGGCGTCTTCGAATGTCGCACCTGCTGCAACAGCAGTCCGAGCCGACGACGGCTTGAGCTCTGCGCTCTTTAGCTCTGCACGAGGCACTTTGAGTTCGTCACCTTGCGTCAGAATCACGCAGCGCTCGATGAAGTTCTCAAGTTCGCGAACATTGCCTGGCCAGTCGGCGTTTACGAGGGCCTCCATCGCCTGTTTGGGAATGGACTTGATGCGTTTCTGCATGCGGCGCGAGAGACGGCCAACGAAGTAGTGAATGAGAAGTGAAATGTCTTCACGTCGTTCGCGAAGCGGGGGAATCTCGATCGGGAACACATTCAAGCGGTAAAAAAGGTCCTCGCGAAATTGGCTATTGCGGATCATCGCCGCCAGGTCGCGATGCGTGGCGGCAATCAAACGGACATCAACCTGGATAGTTCTCGTGCCGCCTAACCGTTCGAACTCATGTTCCTGCAGCGCCCGCAGGAGCTTGGGCTGCAAATCCAGGCTGATATCGCCGATCTCGTCCAGGAAGAGTGTGCCGCGATCCGCCACTTCAAAGCGTCCCTTTTTCTGCATCAGAGCGCCGGTGAAGGCGCCTTTTTCGTGGCCGAACAGTTCGCTCTCCACCAGGCCGGATGGAATCGCCGCGCAATTCAAGCGCACAAAAGTGCGTTCGCGCCGCGGGCTGAGGTTGTGAATCGCTCGCGCAACCAGCTCCTTGCCAGTGCCGGTCTCGCCATGCAGCAGCACCGTCGAGCCAGTCGGCGCGACGATGGCAACCTGGTCCAGGACTTTGCGAAGCGCGGCGCTCTTCCCGACTATGTCCTCAAAGCTGAATTCGGAACGGATTTCCGACTCAAGATAGAGCCGCTGATCTTCCAGATCGTCGCGCGACGCGCGGATCCGCCCATAAGCCAGAGCATTCTCAAGCACCAGAGATGTCTGGGTGCCTATTTGAGACAGCAGATCGCGATCCTCATCGCTGAAAGCATTCTCCCTTCGACTGTCCAGCACCAAGGCGCCCAAGGGACCGGTTACGCCCACCAGCGGCACAATCACGCCCGAGGAGAGCGATTCAGCGATTTTCGCCTCGCGGAGGGCCGGAGGTAACTGTGACTCCACTGTTGAGAAAAACTGCGGCTTGCCAATTCGCCACCATTCCTCAAATGTCTTGGTGGGCACGGCCACAGCGACCTTCTCCAGAATGCCCTTGCCCGTTGGAAAATCGAGGAACTTACGTTCCACACAGCCTGTCTCCTTGTTAAGGAGCCACAATGAAGTGAGCTCGTTGCCGAAGTGCTTGCGGAGCGAACCTGCGACAGCATGAAACAGTTCCTCCGCTTCCAGCTTGTTAACAAGGTGGTTGTTAATCTCGAGCACCAGGCTGAGCCGATCGCGCTCGCGAGCAAGTTCACGTTGATACTGCTCTGCATGATCCCTTGCCAGCGCGCTCTCAAGAGCCACTGCGACGTGCGATGCAACCGAATCCATCAGCTCCAGTTGTTCGGCAGGAACTTCACCTCCCTGCATTCTGACAAATTCAAGAAACCCGTATTGCTTCCGAGACGTCGAGACCGGAAACACATACGCGCTTCGCGCCCCTACGCTGGATGCAAATGGAACCAGTGCCGGGTATTGCAGCATCTCGTGCGCTACATCGGGAATATAGAACGGTTTTTGTTCGCGCAACGCTTGCTCAAGCACCGGGGTGACGGGAATTTTCGTTCCTTTGGGAACGGGTGGCGCGTCAGGCGCGCGATCGAATGCGATGAACTGCAGCTCCTTGCCGTCATCGCTCAACAGGAAGAGTTCGGCTCCCTGGAAGGCAGCGACGTTCGACAGAACGCCGCGAAGGGTACACAGGATTGCATCTACGGTGGGCTGCTCGGCAATGGCACTCGACACATCGAGCAGCGCTCGGTACCGGCCGTCCGTCGCTCTCCTCTCACCTTTAGGTACGCTCGTAGGTACGCTCGACATCGCGGATAAGGGTAGCACCGAACTGCGTCAGAGACTCGGGCTTCCGATGATTGACTCTGCTCCTTTGCCAGGCACCATGGTCTGGCAGAGTCACACACGTTGCGTCCTGGGTGCCGACTTCAAATGCCCGCATTCCGGCACGGTTGATTGCCCGAATTGCGGCAATCCTGCCCTCAGGCGGGCCTGGCTGCGGAGTTAATTGCACCAACGCCTGTTTTTTCTGTGACTTACGGCAGTTCGCGGTTGGCACATCGCCTGCATATCCCTGATTTGCTTATTCCGGAGGAGCCATGCTTCGAGCGGAGATGCAACATTCAGCGAAGGTTTTGGTCCTCAGGCTGGAAGGGCGATTCGCCGGTGACGATGCGGAGCACGTTCGGGTGCTGGTAACGCGCCACAACATTGAAACACCGCTGGTGGTTGACCTGACGGAAGTTACCTTCATTGATCCTGTCGGCGAAGCCACGCTGTCATTTTTCAGCCGACTCGGAGGGAAGTTCATTGCTGAGGACGTGTACACGTTGGAGGTATGCGAGCGGCTTCATCTTCCTCTGGCTCGGAACGGCAAGGGGAAAGTATGAACATTATCGTCCAGTTCGTTCTGAAGCATGGCTACACAATCCTGTTCGGTGCATTATTCGCGCACCAGATAGGCCTGCCGCTACCGGGACCTCTGTTTCTACTCGCGGCCGGGGCGCTGGCAGCCGCCGGGAAGTTAGGCCTGGTCGCCTCGATCGGTCTGGCTGTCACCGCCTGTGTGCTGGCGGACTGGGTGTGGTACGAGGCGGGTCGGCGCCGCGGCGAGAAGGCCTTGCACTTCATTCACCGTTTCACGCGAGACCCCGAATACCACGATCGCAGGGCGAAAGAGACCTTCGCGCGGTATGGGCTTCCGATTCTCCTAGTGGCTAAGTTCGTCCCGGGACTGGACGCGGTAACGCCACCCCTGGCGGGGACATCCCGCATCAGCCGGCTCCGTTTCCTGGCCTTTGATGCAGTTGGCGCTGCGATCTACGCATGCGCCTATGCCGGACTCGGGTACGTGTTCAGCCATGACCTGGACCACGCGGCTGCCTACGCTGGCAGAGTGGGAAGTGTTTTGGCAGGTCTCGCGTTCGCTGGAATCTCTATTTACGCCACCTGCAAGCTGGTTCAGCGGCATCGCCTTACGCGCGAGGCTCGCCTTGTGGGGATCTCACCTGATCCGCTGGGATGTGCACACTCGGTTATCGATCCTTGCAGCATCGTTGGAGGACTCGACCATGGCGACTAACGCTGCAGCGAAAGGGCAGTCATTGTCGGAGGCCGTCAGACTCAAAGACACTCAATACGGATGCGGCCCTGTACGGTTCGTGGGAACGGACGAAGCACTGTATGAACGGCACCTGCTGTTCGATAGTGGCGTCGATGTGGCGGCGGCAACGGCGCGCGACCGCTTCGAGGCGCTGGCCCGGTCCGTGCGCGACATTCTCTCTCAGCGCTGGCTCCTGACAGAGAACACCTACGAGGGACAAAATCCTAAGCGGCTCTACTACCTCTCGATGGAGTTCCTCATCGGCCGCTCACTCGCAAACAACGTCACCAACCTTCTGCTCACTCCACTGGCGGACCACTTGATGGAGGAAAAGAAACTAAACGTCGTCGAAATAGTCGAGCAGGAGCCCGATGCCGGCCTGGGCAACGGTGGCTTGGGACGTCTGGCAGCCTGCTTCATGGAATCGGCCGCGACCATGCAGCTCCCGGCCATGGGCTACGGACTGCGCTATGAGTACGGCATCTTCAGGCAAGCAATCCGGAACGGATGGCAAGAGGAAATGCCCGACAACTGGCTCCGTTCTCCCGACCCGTGGGAGGTCGCTCGCCCCAACGAGAAGGTGGAAGTCAGATTAGGTTGCTCGGCCGAGCTCAGCGGAGGCAGCCTGCGCCTCGTACCTGGGCGTCCATCCACTCTGATCGGCATCCCATTTGACCGCCCCGTAATCGGGTACGGCGGTTCGACAATCAACACCCTCCGCCTTTGGGCCGCGGCCACGCCGGACTACTTCAACTTTGAGGAGTTCTCGCATGGCGATTTTGTAGAAGCGTTTGCCCAGACACTCGTGGCCGAAACGCTAACACGGGTCCTTTATCCCGATGATTCAATGTTCAAGGGACAAGGGCTGCGGCTCATCCAGGAGTACTTTCTCGTCGCCTGCTCGCTGGCGGATGCCGTGCGCCGTTTTCAACGGGGCAATTCGGATTGGCGCTTGTTTCCAGAAAAAGTGGCGCTTCAGATGAACGATACGCACCCGGCTCTGGCAGTGTCGGAGCTCATGCGAATCCTGGTTGACCAGGTGCACCTTGGATGGGACGAAGCCTGGAACATCACACAGAAAACGCTGGCGTACACGAATCACACGTTATTGCCCGAAGCCCTCGAAAAATGGCCGGTGGAGTGGTTCCAAGACATGCTGCCCAGGCAGCTTGAGATCATCCACGAAATCAATCGCCGCTTTCTGGGCGACGTTCGCCGCCAGTTCCCGGGCGATGAAGGCCGCATTCAGCGTGTGAGCCTTATTGAGGAGGGCGTGGGCAAGAAGGTTCGCATGGCCAATCTGGCCGTCGTAGGCTCCCACAGTACCAACGGAGTGGCGCAGATTCATTCGAATCTGTTGCGCAACACAACCCTAAAAGACCTGGCCGAGATCTTTCCTGAGCGTTTCAACAACAAGACAAACGGAGTCACGCCCCGCCGCTGGTTGCTACTTTGCAATCCTGGGCTTTCCAGACTGATCACTGATGCGATTGGAGACGGCTGGATCAGTGACCTGACCCAATTGAGCAAGCTGAAAGCGTTCACGGCCGACAGCGGCTTCCGCGACGACTTCCGCAAGGCCAAGCGCAATGCCAAACAGAAGTTTTGCGATTGGCTTGAATGGTCGACAGGGCAGATTGTTGATCCGGATGCGATATTCGATTGCCAGGTTAAGCGCATCCACGAGTACAAACGCCAGTTCCTGAACGCGTTGCGGATCGTCGTGCTTTACAACCGGCTACGGCAGAACCCAGGGCTGGACATGCATCCACGGACGTTCTTTTTCGCCGGCAAAGCTGCCCCTGCATACCGGCTCGCCAAACTGATTATCAAGTTCATTAACAATCTGGCCGGCACCATTGACGGCGACCCCGCGGTACGCGGGCGGCTCAAGGTCGTATTCCTGCCCGAGTACTGTGCCTCGCTGGCAGAACACCTAATCCCCGCCAGCGACGTCTCCAACCAGATTTCGACAGCAGGCTACGAAGCCAGCGGCACAAGCAATATGAAATTCATGATGAATGGCGCGTTGACGATCGGCACACGCGACGGCGCGACCATCGAGATGGCACAGGAGGCGGGCGAGGAGAACTTCTTCCTATTCGGTTTGACAGCGGAGCAGGTGACCGGCAGTCGCGGGTCATACAACCCGCATTGGCACTACGAACACGAGCCTGAGACCCGCGAGGCTCTGGACTTGATGTTTTCCGACTTTTTCAGCCGCAACGAACCGGGCGTCTTCGACCTATTACGCGACACGCTGCTGAAGCACGGCGATCACTACATGCACCTGGCCGACCTGCAGTCGTACCTCGAAGCGGACGAGCGGCTGCGCGCGCTGTACGCCGATCCCGATGAGTGGGCGCGCAAGACAATTTTGAACGTGGCGGGCTCGGGCAAATTCTCCAGCGACCGCACCATCGCCGAATACGCAGAAGAAATCTGGAACGTGCAACCATGTCCAGTGCCAGAGAAGGCTTGATAGGAAAACCGGTTTCAGCCCCGGCGATCGGCCGTAGCTTTCCGATAGGGGCTACGCTGGTCACCGGCGGCGCCAACTTCTCAGTCTTCTCCAGAAGCGCGGGCAGTATCGAACTGCTTCTTTTCGATCGTGTGGAGGATGCTCGTCCTTCGCGTGTCATCCCCATCGATCCGTTAGCAAACCGCACCTACCATTATTGGCACGTCTTCGTTCCGGGAGTGCAGGCGGGTCAGATCTACGGATTCCGGGCCCACGGGCCGTTCGACCCGGATCGGGGACTCAGGTTCGATCCATCCAAGCTACTACTCGACCCTTATGGCCGCGCTGTCGCCGTGCCAACAAACTATAGCCGTGAGGCAGCCCGTCGCAAAGGCGACAACACCGCCACCGCCATGAAGAGCGTGGTTACGGACCCGCACGCGTACGACTGGGAAGGTGACATGCCCCTGAAACGGCCGTGGTCGCGCACCATCATTTATGAGATGCATGTGCGCGGTTTTACCGCACACGCTAGTTCCGGTTTGGCGGAATCGAAACGTGGCACATACGCCGGACTGGTCGAGAAGATCCCCTACCTCAAGCAACTGGGCATTACCGCCGTCGAACTGCTTCCGGTGTTTCAGTTCGATCCTCAGGATGCGCCCGCAGGCCGGACGAACTACTGGGGCTACTCGCCGGTTTCATTCTTCGCGCCGCACCAGGCCTACAGTTCGCGTCAAGACGCGCTGGGAGCACTGGATGAATTTCGCGATACGGTGAAGGCCCTGCACCGGGCCGGGATCGAGGTCATTCTCGATGTCGTCTTCAACCACACGGCGGAAAATGCACACGATGGCCCAACCCAGTGCTTCCGGGGCCTCGATAATCCGACTTACTACCTCCTCTGTGAAGACCGCTCACGGTACGCGAACTTCACCGGTACAGGAAACACGCTGAACGCGAACCATCCAGCAGTACGGCGCATGATTGTGGACAGCCTCCGTTACTGGGTGAGCGAAATGCATGTGGATGGCTTCCGTTTCGATCTTGCGTCGATCCTCGCGCGCGACTCCTCCGGCGCTGTGATGGCGAATCCTCCGGTGCTTTGGGACATCGAGTCCGATCCGGCGCTAGCCGGCACCAAGATGATTGCAGAAGCGTGGGACGCCGGAGGGCTTTATCAGGTCGGCAGCTTCGTGGGAGATAGCTGGAAGGAGTGGAACGACCGGTTTCGCGATGATGTCCGCGACTTCTTCCGGGGTTCGACTAATTCCGTCTGCCGCATGGCCGACCGTCTGCTTGGCAGCCCAAGCATTTATGGCCAGAGGGAGCGCGAAGCCGAGGAGAGCGTCAATTTTGTTGCTTGCCATGATGGGTTCACCCTCAACGACGTCGTCACCTACGCCCGTAAGGACAACCAACAAAATGGTGAAGAGAACCGCGACGGCCGTGATGACAACCGAAGCTGGAACTGCGGCTTCGAAGGTCCGACGGATGACCCCGTAATCGAGAGGTTGCGCAACCAGCAGGTCAAGAACTTCTTCATCGCGACGATGCTTTCGGCGGGGGTGCCCATGTTCGTTATGGGCGACGAGGTGCGGCGTACTCAGCGCGGCAACAATAACGCCTACTGCCAGGACAATGAGACCAGTTGGCTCGACTGGAAGCTGCTGTCAGAACACGCCGACGTCCTCCGGTTCGTTAAGTTGCTGATCGAGCGGCGTGCCATGCGGGACGTGGAACATGAGCGCCGGCGCGTGAGTCTAAGCCAGGTCCTCCGCGACGCGAAGTACACCTGGCACGGTGTGAAACTCGGTCAACCCGACTGGTCACCCGTTTCGCATAGCCTCGCCATAGGTGCGGAACTCAAGGGTGAAGGAGTGTTGCTATACGTCATCCTGAATGCGTATTGGGAAGCTCTTGAGTTCGAACTTCCGGCAGTGGGGAACGGTACAGAGAAGTGGCGGCGGTGGATCGATACGGCGTTAGATCCGCCGCACGAGATTTGCGAATGGAACAAAGCGGTACCGGTTCCGGGTGGAACGTATTGCGCTGGGGCGAGGTCCGTGGTGGTGCTAATCGCAGGTGAGGAGGTGAGCGGGTGCACGGCGCCGTTGTCAACACGCTGACAGAGAACCCGATCCTCACGCTGTTCATCGTGATTGGGCTCGGCTACGTATTGGGCGAAACCCGTTTCTTCGGATTTCGTTTCGGCGTCGTCGGGGTCCTGTTCGTTGGTCTGGCCGTGGGCTCGCTCGGCCCCTCCATCTCCGTCCCGGAAGCGATTCCCACACTGGGACTGATCATCTTCATCTACACCATTGGGATCCAGAGCGGTCCCGAGTTCTTCAAGTCTCTGCGCCAGGGTTATCGCCAGAGCCTGTTTGCGCTGGTGATCGTGGTCCTCGGCGCGGGAGTCACGCTCCTGGTGTCGCGTCCGATGCACCTTTCACGCCCTCGGGTCGCCGGCCTCTACACCGGCGCTATGACCAATACGCCCGCGCTGGCGGCCGTGCGCGAGTTGCTGGGCGAGCGCGGCCGCGCGGCCGGGTTGTCCCCCGAGCAGCTTCGCGCGATTTCCGGCGAGCCGGTGATTGCCTACTCGATCGCTTACCCGGTGGGCGTCATCGGCGTGCTGGTCTCGTTCGCCATATGGCGACGGCGTTGGAAGCCGCAAATGGAGCCGCTCGCGGAAGGGGCTGAAATCCGTGTCCGCAACTTCGAGGTGATCAATCCGGCAGTGATCGATCGCACTGTCGAGCAGGTTCTGCAGCCGCACCGAAGGCCAGGCTTTGTCATCAGCCGGGTCCAGCACGGTCAGTCGAGCGACATCGCCCGCGGAGACACGCTACTGCAGCGGGGCGACATTGTCGTTGCCGTCGGCGACGACGACGCGCTGGAGTCCGCCGAACAGATTTTCGGCCATACCCTCGATGCTCACATCGAGCAGGATCGGTCGCAGCTTGATTTTCGGCGCGTATTCGTCTCCCGACAGGAGATTGTCGGCAAGAGCATCCGTGAGCTCAGTTTAGAGAACACAATGGGCGCCACGGTAACACGCCTGCGACGGGGCGATCTGGACTTCGTTCCCACACGAGACACGCGCCTCGAACTCGGTGACCGGGTCCGCGTGCTCACGAGACGCGAGAATTTCTCCGCCATCTCGCGGTTCTTCGGCGACACGATCCGTGGCACCGCCGAAACCGATTTCGGTTCCGTCGCCCTGGGCATGGTTCTTGGCGTGCTTGTCGGTCTCGTGCCCATCCCATTGCCCGGAGGGACAATCCGCCTGGGATTCGCCGGCGGTCCTCTCGTAATTGCCCTCATCGTTGGCAAGCTGGAGCGCACCGGCCGTATCACCTGGACCATCCCTCTGCACACCAACCTCACGCTGCGGCAGATTGGGCTGCTGTTCTTTCTCGCCGGTGTCGGCATCCGCGCGGGCTACTCCTTCGCGCAGACGCTCCGCCAGAACGGACCGGCAATGCTGCTGGCGGGTGCGGTCGTGACGCTTGTCGTCACGGAAATAGCCCTGGTAGTGGGTTATAAGTGCCTCAAGATACCATTCCCATCCCTCATGGGCCTGGTTTCCGGCATCCAGACACAACCAGCCTGCCTGGCATACGCCACGCGCGAAGCCAACTCCGATGCACCCAACCTCAGCTACGCCGCCGTGTATCCGGTGACGACGATCGCAAAGATCATTCTGGCGCAGTTGATGATATGAAACCTTGCCCGCCTGCGCCCGGCCAGCAACAGCTTGCCCGTCACATGGCGGTAGCTGCCGATATTCGGGCACTTAGACACGCCACACGCTGGTCCAAAGTCACGTATATCCACTGAAATTAGCAGCTTAAGCCACAAGCGGGTGTTTGGCGCTGGCGTTGCATCTCCCACGATCGGGTCCTGGAGAAAAGAAGTGACAAAACTTGCGATGATACTTGAGGAAATCAGCCGAAAGCGTCGCTATGCCACAGCAGAAGACATTCGCAACGTTTTCGGGGATTATCACAACGGGCTGCACTGGTTGGCCGTCTTCCTGATCGGAGACGAGGAGCTCGCACACCAGTGTGCAGTCGATGCCTGCACCATTGCCCAAACTCAAACGCCGATCTTTCACGAATGGCTCATCCAATGGGCTGCCCTGGCTACCCTTCGAAGTGCTCTCCTCAGGCAGCACGCGCCTGTCGCGGAGCTTGCTCGCGAGTATGAGAACGGCGAACCAGCCCACGTACAGCGCCCCCCGCTTTTGGCTGAGCACTTTCGACTGCTGGTCGAGTATTCCGAAGATATTCATGCCCGGCTGGATGTACTTTGCCGGTTCGTGCTCGTCATGCGAGGCATTGCGAAGGAATCGCTTGACGAAGTTGCTGCGAAGCTCGGGATCAGCCGCAGCGCCGTCGAGCGAGCATATTGCGTTGCGTTCGACACGCTCGCTACGGTCGCGCTTCCAGGGCGTTCCTGATAATGCACGAGCGCGTCCTGCAGGTCCGAATTGCAGCGACAGCATAGGAGACGTTATGGCGACAGCACCGACGGTTAGTTCGATCGAGCAGTACCTAGGCAATGCGGCGGACACGCTGCTTGGCTTCAGCAATCCGCGCATTCCGAAAGAGCGATTGCACCTTCCGGGTCCGGATTTCGTGGACCGCGTGTTTGCGCAATCGAACCGTAGCGCGCGTGTGCTGATCAACCTGCAGCGCATTTTCGACCAGGGGCGCCTTTCCGGCACTGGGTACCTCTCCATTCTCCCAGTAGATCAGGGCATCGAGCACTCGGCAGGCGCCAGTTTCGCCAAGAACCCGGACTACTTCGATGCCGAAAACATCCTGAAACTCGCGCTGGAAGCCGGTTGCAATGCCGTGGCTTCCACATTTGGCGTGCTTGGCATCGTTGCCCGCAAGTACGCGCACGGGATTCCCTTCATCGTGAAAGTCAATCACAACGAGCTGCTCACGTATCCCAATAAGTTCGAGCAGATCCTGTTCGGGACCGTGGAGCAGGCCTACGATATGGGCGCTGCAGCAGTCGGCGCGACCATCTACTTCGGTTCGGATGGCGCCGCGCGGCAAATCGTTGAAGTCGCGCAGGTCTTTGCTCGCGCCCACGAACTGGGCATGGCCACCGTGCTCTGGTGCTACCTGCGCAACCCGGCGTTCAAGAAGGACAAGGACTATCACCTCGCCGCCGACCTCACCGGTCAGGCGAACCACCTCGGTGTCACCATCCAGGCCGACATAATCAAGCAGAAGCTGCCGGAGAATAACGGTGGATTCACGGCGCTCAACACGGGCGAGTCGTCCTATGGGAAGCTCGACAAGCGTATCTACAGCGAGCTCACCAGCGACCACCCGATTGATCTCTGCCGTTACCAGGTGGCGAACTGCTATATGGGACGCGCTGGTCTGATTAACAGTGGGGGCGCTTCGGGAGCGAATGACTTCGCCGAGGCGGTCACGACAGCGGTCATCAACAAGCGCGCCGGCGGCATGGGCCTGATCTCCGGCCGCAAGGCGTTCCAGCGCCCAATGAAGGAAGGCATCGAGTTGCTGCACGCAATCCAGGACGTGTACGCGGACCCCAAGATTACGGTTGCATGACTACGAGCCTCAGTGGAAGCGCCGGCTTTAGCCCGGCGAACGAGCACGTCAATCGGCGGGTGCTGTGACAAGGCATGGCATTGGGAATGCAAAGTTACGATAAGGCAGAGTCTTACCAGGAGCAACTGCTTCATGAACGGGATCGGTCTCGACTCTTGCTCGAGATCAACAATCACCTCATCTCGCACCTGAACGTGAGTGAATTGCTGCGCGCCGCTTCTGCGTCTATCCGCACGCATTTCGCCAACGACTTCGCCGGATTTTGGATCATCGACAAAGATCGCAACCGGCTCGACTGCGCGGTATTGGATTTCCCCGCCAGCAAGCGCTCCCTGGCCGATGTCCGCATGCCGGAACTCACGGATGAAGACCTGCAGAAAATCCGTGTCCGGCAATCCAATTTGTGGTCGCGGGCAGATATGGAGAGACTTCCCCCTGCGATCCTGGAGAGGTTCAACGAGGAAGCAATACAGGTTCTGGCGATATCCCCGCTTGTGACCAAAAATGGCCCACTTGGCGTGATTGTGCTGGGTAGCCGGAGAGCCAATCATTTCGCCGTCGAAGATCTCGAACTCCTATCGCAAATCGGGACGCAGATTTCGTTGGCACTGAATAACGCTCTCGCCTACGCGCGCCTGAACGCTTCGCACCATCGGTTAGAAGAAGAACGGCTGTACCTTGAATCCGAGATTCGGGCCGAATACAACTTCGAGGACATCGTCGGAAAGAGCGACGCTCTTCGCAAAGTCCTGAAACAGATCGCCATCGTGGCACCGACGGATTCGACGGTGCTTCTGCACGGCGAGACCGGCACCGGAAAGGAGCTTCTTGCGCGTGCCGTGCACAGTAATAGCCCGCGAAAAGACCGCACCTTCGTGCGGCTCAATTGCGCTGCCATTGCTTCTGGCCTGGTCGAAAGCGAACTGTTCGGCCACGAGAAGGGTGCGTTTACCGGCGCTTTGATACAAAAGCGCGGGCGGTTCGAAGTTGCCGATCGCGGCACGCTGTTTCTCGACGAAATAGGCGACATCACCCTGGATCTGCAGCCCAAGCTTTTGCGCGCGCTGCAGGAACATGAGTTTGAACGGCTCGGCAGCACAAAAACCATCCACGTCGATGTGCGTCTGATCGCCGCTACCCATCGTGATCTTTCGCTCATGATCGCGGAAGGCAAATTCCGCGAAGATCTTTTCTATCGGCTGAACGTGTTCCCGATCGAAGTTCCTCCGCTTCGCGAGCGACGCGAAGACATACCGCTGCTGGTCCACTACTTCGTTGCGCGCCTCGCACGGCGCATGCAGAAACGGATCGAATCAATTCCCAAGTGCGCCATGGACGCGCTCACGAACGCGCCATGGCCCGGCAATATCAGGGAACTGGAGAACTTTATCGAGCGCTGCGTCATCCTCACCCAGAGTGATCAACTTATGGTGCCGCTTGATGAGTTGATGCGATCGTCACCAAGCCCCGGTACATCTGTCTCGACGTTTCATGACGCTGAACGGCAGGCGATCATCGACGCGCTGAAGGTTTGCTCCGGGAAACTCGCAGGCAGCGGCGGCGCCGCCGAACGTCTTGGCCTGAAGCGCACCACCCTGCAGAACAAGATGCGCAAGCTCAACATCTCCCGGGCCGATTACTCGCAGTGACCGCATGAGGTCAAGCTGCCTCCCAGCGGGCATTTTGCGGGCCGCCATTGCCCTCGGCTCACTCCAAGTCGCTACAGCCAAACCATTTAGCTGTCGGTGGTAGTTCGGCCACAGAGCTGCACTATGCCACTAGCGAACGATGCAATGGTCGCGGAGGTGAGAACGGATGAGAAAAGTATTTGCGCTGGCAGCGATTGTGGTTTTTGGGGCCCTGTCTGCGTGGGCCCAAGAAACGAAGTATGAGTTCACCGTGCAAGGCTCGGGGATTTTCCCGAAGCAAACAAGCAAAGGCGCGCTGACCAGCAAACCCACATCTTCTGGTGGATTCATGGCCGGGGTTCGAGTCAATCTCGGCAACCGGTTCGCCGTCGAAGGTGATTACGACTACTTACGCAATAGCGAAAAGTTCTTCAGCAGCAGCGGCCTGACTCGCATTCCAATGAACTTGCATGCGGTGACTGTCACTGGCATTGTGCGACTACCGATATTCAGAAACATAAGGCCGTTTGCCCTCGCCGGAGGCGGCCTGATGGTGTTCGATCCGCGTGAAGCTTTTGGAACTAGCAGCCAGGAGCGCGGCACCTTCGTTTAGCACGCTTTATGGGTCGGAGTTCAACCCAGAGACCAAGTGCGTCGAACGCTTCGTCATCGCCGAGACGGTTGACCTGTACAACAACGCGACCTATGCGAAAGAGCGAGCGTTGATCGGAGAAGTCAAGGCGCAGCTCGCTCGCGGCCGTAAATGCCAGATCTACGCGGTCTACACGACCAAGTACGACGTGATCTCGCGGCTGGAAGGGCTGTTGCGTGCCGAGGGCATTCGCGTAGCGGTATTACGGGCCAGCGTTCCGACGCACAAGCGCGAAGCCTGGTATCGCGAGCAGTTGCGCCGTGGAATCGACGTGGTGATCTGCCATCCCAAAATCGTCGAAACGGGGCTCGACCTGTTGGACTTTCCCACGATCCTGTTTCACGAGACTGGGTACTCGCTGCACACCTTGCGGCAGGCGAGCCGCCGCTCATGGCGTATCGGACAGAGGCGGCCGGTGGAGGTGAAATTCTTCGCCTACAAGGACACGATGCAGGAAGTCTGTCTGCGGCTG